>PMKA01000194.1 GCA_003157575.1 Opitutia bacterium | reverse complement strand
GTCCGCTGGGTCGCCGACTTCGAGCTCATGCTTCTGGCTCAGGTGCTCGGCGTGCCCGTAAGCAGCCTGCTTCCCCGCCAGGTGCGATGGGATGAATTTCTGCCCGCGCCGGCAGATTGATCGGGCCGACTCACGCAGCGAAACCACAGCCGGAGCAATTGCAGAATTGATGCTGGATTGCGGCGGCGGGTAACCCCAATGCCACGGATTGAACCATTCGCGGGATGCCTGCAATCCGCCGCAAATTCGACCGGAATGGCAAGGGGGCAGGCGGCACATGGTTTCGAGGACCGAATCGCCGATAGCCGACAACAAGCTCCGCCGAGGACCAACCCAGTTGGTCCAACAACATGACCGGGCAAGTGCCACCGTTCTCATCGTTGAAGCGGGATAATTCAGGTCGACTGCGAGGACTGTTTCCCCGAAGCGCTACCCTGTTTCTCCGTCGCAGTTCCTTTCCGTTTGCCCGCAGTGCGTTTGGTTTGCGGGGAGTTCGGGCGCGCAATCTTGGTTTCGAGCGCACCGACGTAGCTGATGAGACGCTGATTCGTGGCGAAGAGATCGTCACGGAACGGCTCCCATCCGGGAAAGCGTTGCTGAGCTTCCGGCGGCAACAAAGCCGGAGCCCGCGCGGGAGCGGTATTGCTCGACCGGTAGCGGAATTGCGCCCGCCTGCGTTGGAGGTGCGGCCGCAACCACTTTCGAGAATCGGTCCTGCAATCTTGAGTACCGGTCAGATTCATATCTTCGTTTTCGTCAGCAGGAGGGAGATACTCCAGGTCATGGATCGACGCCGAAATCGTAAACCCGACCGCCGACCTGGAGGCTGTATTCTCCCGAAACCAGCAGCGTCACAAGCCGTGCCTCATATCGAGTCATATCATCGCGATCTCCAGCCGGCGGCAGTTGTTCTTTTGTTTTTGCGAATTCAAGGGCTACCATCCGTTGTTTCGGGAATTCCATCTGCGCCGACGTCGTCATCGAATCCGAGATGCCTTTGGGGCGGCTCACCATGACCTCCCGTGTACCATTCGGTCGCGCTGCCCAAAGCACCAGGTTGATTGATTCTTCCGGGCGGGCATTTCGTGGTGCGAGCGCGAAAAACGACAGATTGTGGTTGCGGATGCGCAATTTCGCCCTGGCGCCTTGTAGCACCCAATACCCCCGCGTGATATTAACTTCCGCCAGGGCAGACCAGATCATCCCCGCCGCCTTCCTGTCAGGGGTGGAATAGACCATTGTCGTATGCTGCTCGCCATCGATGAGGATGACATCGGCCAAATTGATGGCTTCCGCTGGCGCTGTTGATTCTCCGGTCACAGCGGTCGTTACAGGAATCGCAGTGGACGGCAATGCGGCCGGATGACGATTCGTGACCGCGGCCAAGACTGCCGGCGACGCGCCTTTCTGCTTCAGCGTGATCAAAGCATCCACGGAGGTGTCGAAATCCGGTTCACCCCCGGCGATCACGTTTAGGATCACCTCGTCGCCCATGCCGGCAGCGAGCAGCTTCTCGATCTCGGCATTGGCGACTTTCTGCCTCTCAGCAGCACCTGGAGCCGCGCAGGCAAGCGCGAAAAGGATAATTCCGACAGGGATCTTTTTCATTAGGGTGGGACGCGTATGCTGGGTAACGAATGAAATCTGATGTGGGTTAAGCTCGCTTAATTTGTGCTTTGGCCCCGATGCGACGGGATCACTTGCTGTGAGTCAGTTCGTTGGGACCTTTCTCGTATCCGGCACTCGCACAGCCTTCGGAGAACGCGCCTTCCGTCTCGTTCGCGGGGCGTTCGGCCGCGCGATCATGGTTTCGAGCGCACTGACATAGCTGATGAGACGCTGATTTGTGGCGAGGAGATCGTCACGGAGCGCCGCCCATTCCGGAAAGCGCTGCTGAGCTTCCTGCGGCGATAAAGCAGGGTCTTGCGTGGACGCTGCGATAGTGGACCATCGGCGAAACTTGGCCTGCCAGCGCTGGAGGTGCGGTCGGAGACCGTCATTAAGTACCGCTCGGGAGAGCTGTATGAGGCGGCGCAGTTCGGCTGACTGGGGGTCCTTGTGGAGCGGGATGGCCTTTATCAGCTCACGAGCGGCTTTGAAGAACGCATACCAGGAGTCGTAACACTCCGTGATGAGGTCCTGTGCAGGATCGATCGGCAGGCCGAGCTTTCGGGTGGTCATCTCGACCCAAAGTTGGAACGCGATACGGAAGGCGTCGGGATCGCGCAGGGGGGTGGCCAACGCAAAATCACCAGAGGCAACTGTTCGTCCAGGGCGATTGAGAACCCGAATCTGGTTGACCAGCGCCTCATCGGTCGTTCCGAGCGAAATCGCGACCGTGCGAAGCGTGCGGGGCGAGTTGGTCTTCCCGGAAAAAAAACGGTCAAGTGACGACTGACTGATCGTGAGATGCTTCGGCTTGAGCGCCTCGTGAAGCGCAGCCCAATCGCGGTGATGCCCGAGAACCAGGCTTTTCAAACGGAGCCGCTCTGCGGACGAGAGGTGCATCGCTTGTCGCATAGTCCGAAAAGCAATACCTTTGCAAATGTTATTCTTTCGACCGCCTCGAAATTCCGCCCGACCGCCTCGAAAAGACGGATCGGCGAGGCGAAAATCGCTCGACCAAGCCCTCGGCGAGACGCCGAGNNCGCAGGCGCTTCCCGGAAGATTTCTCTCGAGCCACTCGCTAGCGCTCGCCGCCACAAATGCCGTTCCTTAGCTGAGTTCTATTTTGTGGATTGCGTGACTTGATGCAAATCGGTTGACTGCCCCAAGTGAAACGTCTCGCTCTCCGTCCAGTCGCATCTGTCTTGGGCGATTTGCACCGGGCGCATCTCGCCGTTGCCTAGAGAGCAGGCTCGGAATCATGCGCTACGTTCGGAACGCATCTGGTACCCCTGTAACCGATGAATGCGGAGATTTGCTTCACGCGTGTAGGCGCAACCTCGCAGGAACACGGGAATTCAACGTGACGATGAACGAGCCGCATAAGACGCCTTCACAACTGCGATATCGGGCGTTCATTTGCTACAGCCAGCAGGATCGCGCGGCAGCCGAAAAGCTCCATCGGCGTTTGGAGACTTACCGTGTGCCGCGTCGTTTGATCGGAAAGCCGGGGCGGCTGGGTGCAATTCCGGAGAGGCTTTCGCCGGTCTTCCGCGACCGCGACGAACTCGCGGCATCCGCCGACATCGGACAGAGGTTGCATGAGGCGCTGGCGCGTTCGGATTTCCTGGTCGTGCTGTGCTCGCCGGCTTCCGCCCAATCGCGGTGGGTCAACGCTGAGATCGAGTTGTTCCATGCGCTGAGCCGAGTCAATCGCGACCGGGTGGTAGCCGTCATCCTCGGGGGAGATCCCGTTGCTGGAGACTTATCGGCCAATTGTTTTCCGCCCGCTCTGCGGGGCGAAGCAACTGGCTCCGGAACCATGGGGCAAGCCTTCCCCTTGGCGGCTGATCTCCGCCCGGGACGCGACCGCCAGCCCGACGCCGAGCTTCGATTGATCGCTGCGCTGCTCGGAGTGGAATTCGACGAACTCAAGCGCCGCCATGAAGACCGAAGGATACGACGATTGCGTGGTTGGCTGGTGCTTTCGGGAGCGGTGGGGCTGGCTTTCGCCGCGCTCACGTTGTTCGCCTTCGCCGAACGCCGATTTGCACAGCAATCTGCCATTCGGGCCGCGAACGCCCGCAACGAAGCGGAGAAACTCGTCGAATTCATGCTTTTCGACCTGCGACCAAAACTGGAAGCGATGGGAAAGCTGAA
>PMKA01000153.1 GCA_003157575.1 Opitutia bacterium | reverse complement strand
CCAGAGTTCGTTGATCGGGATGGGCGTGACGCCGCACGCCCGGATGAGCGAAGCCTCCCAGGAGCCGCCGCCCCATATGAGCGACTGGCCGGCAGCCGCGCGGCGCTCGAACTCCGCGACGTTCCAATTCTTGGCCAAATCCTCCAGGTCGGCGATCGCCCTGGAATTGGTCGCGGTCGAGTTGTTCTCGTTGATCCGCCCGTAGGTCGGTCGGTTAAGCGTTAGCGAGTTGCTCATTGGTGTTGCTGCGTTTCTCGTTCAGGACCTCGATGAAGGCCTCCAGGCGGGTTTTGAGCTGGCCGTGGTCGCTCTCGGAGTAATCGCTGGAGATCTCCAGCACCGGCAGGCCCTGCTGGTGAAAATGTCCGATGAAATCCCTCTTGCTCACGCCATAGCAGGTGCAGAACTTGA
Organism: Opitutia bacterium; assembly: GCA_003157575.1. Taxonomy (GTDB): domain Bacteria; phylum Verrucomicrobiota; class Verrucomicrobiia; order Opitutales; family Opitutaceae; genus Fen-1467. Next base: position 2,611 of record PMKA01000153.1, on the reverse strand, counting down.
GGAAGACGTAGATGACTCCGTCGACGTTGTACTCCTGGGCCAGCCGGCCCGAGAACTCGATCGCGTCGTTTAGCGGGCGCATGCGTGCGCAGGGCGCCTGGTCGAGGTAGCCGTTGGCCAAGGCGCGGTAGGGATCGCCCGTCTCCGGCAGCGGATGATAGAACGGGCGCACGCCGGAGCAGTGGTCCTCAATCACAACCCGTGCGCCGATCTCCTCCTCGATGATGTTGAGGAGGCGACGATCGCCGTCGGCCACGACGCTGCCCGAGATCATGAGACGCAGCGGCGGTCCCTGACGCTTGGACGCCGGCTCAAGATCCTGGTAGTAGCGGTACACCTGCTCCAGCGCCGGGAGCAGCTTGTCGGCCGGAAGGTAGAAGAACCCCCGCACCAGATCCAGATAGTCCCGCCCGGAGAGCGGAGGATTGGCGCGCTTGCGCAGCTCGGAGATCCGCTTGAAGAGGCGGCGGATCCTGTTATAAGTGACAATCTGCTTCCGGACCTCGTCGTCGGTGATTGTGTGACCGGTCAGTTCCTCCAGGTCCTGCTTGAAGACCAGGATTTCCTCGCGGAAGAAATCGCGGGCATCCTTGGAGTCGCGCAGCTTCGGCAGGTTGAGAAGCTTGGTGGAGACGAAGGTCTCGATGACCTCCGTGGCGCGCTTCATGTTCGCGCAGGTGTGGAAATTATAGACGCGATCGAACGACTTGTAGAGCGGGTCGCCTTCCTGGAAGTTGCCGATGCAGCTCTTGGTGAAATCGCAAAACACGCTCTGGGTGAAAAGCTCGCCGCTCGCGACCGTCTTGGAGCTGCCGCCCTTGATGAGCCGCGAATGGAGCGTGCCGGCGGCGCTGAGAAGCTCGACGGGCGTGTAATTGCAGATGTATCCGACCTTCTTGACGCCCTTGGCGTCGATCACCGCCTGCTGCTGCTCATCCACGAGCACGGTGAACTGCCGCAGGTCGAGCTTGAGAACCGCCGGCGTGTCAGGCGCAGCGGGTTTGGGAAGGCTGGCGAGGTGCTTGCTGGCATAGACGGCGGCGCCCAGGGCGCCCGCGAAGATCATGTCCAGTTTGCTCGGGGTGAACTTGGCCCCGAGGAGTTCCTCAAGCGTCTTCCACATTCCGCGGTTGTTGGAAACGCCGCCGCTGAAAACGAGGCCCGGCTCGATTCCGATCCGCCCGAGCAGATTGTGCACCCGCCGGGCCGCCGAAAGATGGATGCCGGCGGCAATGTCGGCCCGGGCCTGATGATCGTTGGAGCGCTCGCCACGGGCGCGCAGGGAGATGACTTCCGACTCGGCGAAGACCACGCACTGGCTGCTGATTTGCGCGGGCTTCTTCGACTGCAGCGCCACCTCGCCAAGCTGGCTGAGGTCGATGCCGAGAATATTGGCCGCCTTTTCGAGGAAGCGTCCCGTTCCCGCGGCGCACTTGTCGTTCATCACAAACTCGACGACCTTGCCCGTGCTCGGATCGATCTTGATCGCCTTGGAATCCTGTCCGCCGATGTCGATGATCGTGCGCGCCCCGGGGACGACGGCATGCACTCCCATGGCGTGGCAGCTTATCTCGGTGACCACCTGGTAGGGAATGTCATCGTATTTCAGTGAGATCCGCCCGTATCCGGTCCCCACGATGAATCCGATGTCGCGGCGGGTCAGCCCGGCGGTGTTCAACAGCTCACCGAGAACCTCGTCGGCCGTCTCCTGCATGAAGAGACCGGTCGGGATCAAGGTGGTGTAGATTTCATTCCCTTTCAGCAGCACGCCTTTGGAGCCGCGGGACCCGATGTCGAGACCGACGACAGCCTGTCCGGTGGCATACCGCCAGGAAGCGGTGCCGGTGATTTCGCTGATTTTCATGACGTGGAGGATGAGGGAAAATTGATTTTGTAGTCTTGCCTGGCCGGTTCCCGACTCGGACGAACTGCCCTTCCGCACGGGCTTCTCCATGCGGAGACGGCCCTTCTCGTGAAGTCCGGCGGTTAACCGCCTGGTCCTTCCGGAGCCGTCCTCCCGCGCTCGAGCGCTTGCCGCGTTGCGCGATCAGGACGGATCACCGAGAGATTCGATCCGACATCAGACAATGGCTTCCTAACGAACTCCTCCAGTGTTCTGGTCGGCGGCACAGACGAGCTGTGCTCTTGTTAGTTGAGTGAACTACTAAAGCTACTGAACTAGTCAAGGAGGTTACCATTGAGCCCCGATCAAATTTTCAGGACCCCAACGATCTCAATGTCCTAACCCGTTACATTTTAATGCTAAGCGAGGTCTTTATGATTGCATTTAGGCCAGCTTCTAGCGTTTCAGCGCCTCCAAACCCGGACCATGCGCTTATTCCTATGGTTTAAGTAAGGTTTTCGAACTAAACCAACATGCGTTGAATCCCCGCGGAAGCGCTGTCCCCTGGGATTTTTGGACCCGCGACGCCTCCTCCGATGAGCGCAACTATCGCGCACCGCATCGGGACGAATAGAAAAGCGAAACATCGGATGCCCGTGCTTCGACGATCCGTCGACTTGCGCCATGGGATTTGGATTGTAAAGCCGTGTGAGTTCGACGTTGGTGGGTCTTGCCTCGTTTAGGCGAGCCCGGGGCTCCGGGCTGAGA
>PMKA01000515.1 GCA_003157575.1 Opitutia bacterium | reverse complement strand
TTGTCGTCGGTGAAATCGGTGTTGTACCGCGGCTTGTACTGCTTGATGAGCCGGCCCTCCAGCAACAGGGCCTCCGGCTCCGAGCGCACCTCGATGATGTCGAAGTCGGTGATCAGATCCACGAGCGCGCGGATCTTCGGCCGCTCCGTGAAATTGCGCGAAGGCTGGAAGTACGACGAGACGCGCCTCTTCAGGTTGATCGCCTTCCCGACGTAGACGATGCGCCCGAGCCGGTCCTTCATCAGGTAAACCCCGGGACCGTCGGTCAGATGCCGGACCTTCTCTTTCAAGCTATCTTCCATAACCGGGTGGCATGGGCTCCAGCCCGCCGAAGTTTTGTACCAAGCCGAAACGATGCGGATGTAGGGCCGCCGCTTGTCGGCTGGCCATTTTCCCGATGAACTGTGGCGCGCCGACAAGCGGCGGCCCTACACACCAATCGGTAATCGCCGGCATTATTCGAGATGTGCGGTCCAACTGGATGAATCCGGCTAAGGCTGGGTCCCGCCCGTTTTCCGCAGCCCGGCGGCAAAGCAGCAAGCAGCGCACTTGTTGGAAGACGACTGGCATTTTGCACAAAATACACTAGGGTTGTGCTGCTGTGCAAAGTATCTATGGCGGACAATGACATCTCACAAACGAACTCACTTCCTGACCAGCATCTACCCGTGTCGAGCCGGCATTTCGAGCTCCTGACACTCGGGGACGAGCTCCTCCTCGGGCTGACGGCAAACACCCACCTGACGTGGATCGGCCAGCAGCTCGGCCGCCACGGAGTGGAGCTGGCGCGCAACGTCACCGCCACGGACGACGCGGCGGCCATCGTCGCGGAACTGCGGGAGAGTTGGGCGCGCTCCGACGTTGTCATCACCACCGGCGGCCTCGGGCCCACCTGCGACGACCGCACGCGCGAGGCGGTTGCCGAGGTGCTCGGGCAGAAGCTCGTGTTCGACCCCGAGATCGAGCGGGCGATTGCGGAACGCTTCGTCAACTTCGGCCGCAAGATGACGCCGAACAACCTCAAGCAGGCCTACCGCTTCGAGCATGGCGACGTGCTGCCAAATGAAAACGGAACGGCGCCGGGGCTCTGGGTTGAGCAGGACGGCAAAGTGCTGGTGATGCTGCCCGGCCCGCCGAACGAACTTCAGCCTTTGTTCACCGAGCAGGTTCTTCCCCGTCTGGCGCGGCTTGGACTCGTCCTCGAAGGCGAGGCGTACGTGCAGATGCGCACGGCGGGCGTGGGCGAATCCGCGCTCGAAACAAAACTCCAGCCCATCTTTGACCGCGCCGGCGATGCGCTGAGCGTGGCCTATTGCGCGCATCCCTGGCAGGTCGACGTGCGTCTCAGCTCGCCGGACGGCCGTCTCTCGATGCCGGAGCTGCAGGCAGTCGCCGCCGAATGCGCTGCCCTTCTGGACGAGGACCTCGTGTGCTACGGCCACGATTCGCTGGCGAAGGTGGACGCGGACCTGCTCCGCGCACAGGACAGGACGCTCGCGGTTGCCGAGTCGTGCACGGGCGGCCGGCTCGCAAACGTGTTTTCCGACGTGTCCGGCGTCTCGAAGTTTTTCCGCGGGGCGATCGTGTGCTATTGCAACGATGCGAAGATGCAGATCCTCGGCGTGCCCGAGAGCCTGCTTGAGCAGCACGGCGCGGTGAGCGACGAATGCGCGGTCGCGCTCGCCACAAGCGTGGCCGAAACGCTGGAGGCGGATTACGGCCTTGCGATCACCGGATACGCCGGCTCCTGCGGCGACGTGAAGAAGAATCCCGCCGGCACCATCTTCGTCGGTTTGCATTCGCCGCAGGGCGTCTGGTCGAAGAAGCTCAACTATACGGCGGCGCGGCCCATGGTGAACGAACGCGCGATCACGGTCGCGCTCGACTGGCTGCGCCGGGAGCTGCTGCGGGCCGCGAGCCGCGCAAGCGTTCCCCCGCGGCGAGCCAATCTTGCCGGCTGACCGGCGTTCCTGGAAACGCGACGCCCTTGGGGACGCCACGCTCTTGGGGACGCGACGCCCCCGTCGCGTTTTGTTCCGGCGAGATTGGATCCAGACAATTGTAGGAGCCTGCTCGCAGGCGACTCCAAGGCGAAGGATCGCCTGCAAGCAGGCTCCTACAACCGGACCAACGCCATCCGAACCGCATAAACATGGAGGGCGACCTTCCGGACAAACAGGCCTTCGCGCCCGCGGAAACCTAACCGATCAGGTTCTTCAGCGCCGCGAGGTACTTCTCCTGCGTGCGCGCGATGACGTCGGCGGGCAGGCGGGGCGCGGGCGGCTTCTGGTCCCATTTCAGGCGCAAAAGGTAATCGCGGACGAACTGCTTGTCGTAACTCGGCGGGGACTGGTTCACGGCATAGCTTTCCTTCGGCCAATAGCGCGACGAATCGGGCGTGAGGATCTCGTCGATCAGGAAGAGCTTCCCCGCGTCATCCGTGCCGAACTCGAACTTCGTGTCGGCGAGGATCATCCCGGCCTTGGCGGCCCGTTCGTGGCCGAACCGGTAGAGCGCAAGGCTCACGGACTTGACCTGTTCGTAAAGCGCTGCACCGACAATGGCGGCGCCCTGGGCGTCGTCGATNNCGGCTCGTCGTGCTGGCCCTTCGGAGCTTTGGTCGTCGGAGTGAAAATCGGGTCCGCCAGACGCTCGGCTTGACGGAGACCGGCGGGCAATTTGATCCCGCAGACAGTGCCGCTCTTCTGGTAAGAACTCCAACCGCTTCCGACGAGGTAGCCCCGGACGACGCACTCGATGGCCAGCGGTTTCAGCTTCTTCACGACCATGCTACGGAGCTGGAGGTCGCGGGAGAGGCCGTATTTGCCGGCGAGCAGGCCGCCCTGGTCGGGCAGAAGGTGGTTGGGGATGAGCCCACTCGCCTGTTCGAACCACCAGAGGCTAATCTGCGTGAGCACGATGCCCTTGCCCGGAATACCGTCGGGCAGGATCACATCGAAGGCTGAGAGACGATCGGTGGCGGAAATCAGCAACGCGTCGCCAAGGTCGAAGATCTCGCGCACCTTTCCCGAGCCAAGCTTGGGAAAAGGAAGCCCGTCGATCTGGGTGACGGCGGTCGTTGGGATTGCGCTGGCGATGTCGGAGAAGCTCATGGCGTCTGGTGTTCCGAATTTGTAGGAGCCTGCTTGCTCGCGCCGCAGCGGCGGAGCTTGCAGGCGATGTATCGTCTGGTTGTAGGAGCCTGCTTGCAGGCGAAATCTACCATTGGACAGAGACGGAAACGCGAGCAAGCCTGCACCTGCAAAATCCAGATCGAACGAAAAACCGGGCCGGTGCCGGCATAAAGCGCCTTTCAACGGATTAGAACCCGGGCGCCGCCGCCGCAAAATCATCTTTTGGGTCTCACGCATGGCTACGCACAAGTCCGTCCCAAATGGCGCCAGCCATTTGATGAGGAGCCCGGAGGACGAAGTCCGACATGCTCCTAGAAAAGCCTTGCCTGACCTGACCCGCGCCCTAGGGTGCCCGACTCGGCACATTGGGTCCCCATCGTCTAGCCCGGTTAGGACACCACCCTTTCACGGTGAGAACCGGGGTTCGAATCCCCGTGGGGACGCCAGTTTTCGCGGGACGCGAAAACTGCTGGGCAGTGACACAATCCGACCCTCGGTTTTACCAAACATAGCGTCAAATAGGGATATCCCAAAGGTAGCGTCAAAAATCCGGGTGTGCCGGCAGGGAACGTGGCGTTTGCTCCGCAATGGTTCCAACTTATTGCGTATAAGTGTGATGCGGCTAGACTAGCCGCGTGGAACCGCGGGCCCTTCCGGCGAAGAACCAGCTGCTGAATCCAGAATCCGCCGAAGCGCTCGGCGAGGAGCCTTCCGATTGAAGAGTCCAGGGCGCTCCAAGGTCTTCTCGATCTCGCGCGGAGTTGCGCAATTGCCCGCCGCCAAAATGCGCTGCACTGCGGCCGCAATTTCGGACTGACATCGAGCATCGACGGCTTGGGCCTCTTGCATAAGCCGGAGCCGGTATCTTCGAGAAATCTGGATGCAGAGATGAGGAAAATGAGCTCGGAGCGCTCTGACTGCGATATCCAGCGATTTTGCGACATGCGCGAGAGGGCGAACTGACTCAACCGATTTATTGAGTTCGGCGAACAGCTGCTCGTGGATCTGATCCCAATGCCGGATATGGACTAACCGGGACCTACGCAGATGAAACTCTGTTTGCGCGGCCGCTTGTTCTGATTTCGGCATGGCTGTTCCTGTCGAGAGTTGCGCGGCAAAACTTGCGCCGAAGCGGTGAAATATGTGCAGGACCAGCGGAAGGCTCGGGCGTGCTTTTCCAGTGAACCAATACCAGGCAGTGATTTTGCTCGTTCCAACGAATCGAGCGAACGCAGCGACGCCTGCTAAACCTCGCATTTTAGCGAGTGCCGAAAACAACGCGGATGGATTCCAAGTCAATTCACGGTATCATGTGATCAACCGCGGGAACTATCGCGCGGACATCTTTGGCAGCGAGGGGGCCAGAACGGCCTTTCTGAAGTGTCTGGAGGAAGCGTGCGCCAAGACGGGCTGGCGCGTGCATGCGTGGGGCCTGATGTCGAACCACTATCACCTGGCGCTTGAAACTCCGAAGGCCAATCTGGTGGAAGGCATGCA
>PMKA01000215.1 GCA_003157575.1 Opitutia bacterium | reverse complement strand
GCTGATCGCTCGAAGGGCGTCTTGCTCCCAAAGTTGCTTGTCGACACAGGCAGCGAATTCACTTGGGCGCCAGAAGCCTATCTTGAGAGACTCGGGGTCGCTCGTGAGAAGAAGGACATGGAGTTCGTAATGGCAAACGGTCAGAAGGTCACCCGCAGCGTCGGCTTTGCAATCATCCGAGTCGACAAGAGCTTTACAGTAGACGAGGTTGTGTTTGCCGAGAAGGGCGACCTGTTGTTGTTGGGCGCGCGAACCTTGGAAGGTTTGAGCCTCACCGTCGATTCACGAAAAAAGAAGCTGGTTGCGGCTGGTCCTTTGCCCGCTGCTTAAGTGACTTGGCGTACGGGGGAATTCAGAATGGGTCAGTCCGCCCGCGAGGCGCGCCCCAGACCACTAAGCCGTGTCCATGCAAATTGTAGGAGCCTNNGCAAGCAGGCTCCTACACCGATCACCTGACGACAGCATGTTTACGAGTGAAGGCAGAGTTTTTTGAATAGAAACGGCTGAGGATGGTCGGCAAATGGAAGCCGGGGTTGGCGGAGGTGGTTGAGGTGGCTACTCGCTGCTTGCCTCCGGCATCCCGCCCGGCCTTCGATGAGATCATGAACTTTGGCTTCCTGATTTTCCCCGGCCTCGAGGAACTGGATCTTGTCGGCCCATGGGAGATGATCTCGACGTGGAGCAAGCATCTTCAGGGTCCGGAAAGATGCCTGATGGCGGCCCAGACCCGCGGCCCCGTCGTCTGCGCAAAGGGGATGTCGATCAATCCGCACGTGATTTTCGACGAATGTCCGCCGCTGGACTATCTGCTCGTGCCCGGCGGCGAGGGCACGCGCATCCAGGTCGACAACGAGGCGCTGGTCAGATTTGTCGCCGAACAGGCAAAAGGGTGCAGAGCGGTGCTTTCGGTCTGCACCGGCTCCTTCATCCTGCATCGGGCCGGTCTCCTGGCCGGAAGGCGCGCCACAACCCATTGGGCCTCGCTTGCGCGCCTCGCCGCGCTCGGGAACGTCACGGTTTGCCAGGAGCGCGTCGTCCGCGACGGCAACGTCTGGACGGCTGCAGGTGTTTCCGCAGGCATCGATCTCGCCCTGGCGTTCATCGAGGCGGAGGCCGGCGAAACCGTTGCCGGGAAGATTCAGTTCGGAACCGAATACTACCCCACTGGCCGGTTCTTCGGGGCGCTTCATAAAAGCCCGCAGGCCCCGGAATATCTCCGGCGCCAGGAGCCTGGCCGACTTCGTCCTCCGTGCTCCTGAACGTTCGTCCCTCTTTCATCTCATGACAACAAGCTGCCTCCACCCTGCTTTCGTTCTTCTGGCTGTGACGTCCGCCACATTGGCAGCCCCGGCGGCCGATAGGTACGTATTGTTCGGCTCGCATGGTTCGGGCCCGGGCATCGGTTTCTCGGTGGCCCGCTTCGACCCCGCCACCGGGGCGCTGACGACCCCGCTGCTCGACGTCGAGGCCGTCCAGCCCGCCTTCTTTGTGATCCATCCGGATGGCAGGCATCTCTACACCTGCAACTCCGGCTCGCCCGGCGGAATCAGCGCCTATGCCATCGATCCGGGAACCGCGCACCTCACTTGGATCAACCGGGTGCCGTCCGGAGGCGATGAGCCGAGCTATGTTTGCCTCGACCAGACCGGGCGCTTTGTGCTCGTCGCAAATTACAACGCCGGAAACGTCGCGGTATTCGCCCTCAGGCCTGATGGCGGGATAGGAGCGCGCACCGCCCTCATTCAACACACCGGCCGGAGCGTGAATCCCGAGCGCCAGACGCACCCCTACGCCCATTCCATCGTCGTCGATCCAACAAACCGCTTCGCCCTGGCAGCCGATCTGGGCACCGACAGGCTGGACGTTTATCGTTTTGATGAGAAGACGGGTGCGCTGGCTCCAAATGATCCGCCCTTCGCAACAGTAAAACCCGGTTCAGGTCCGCGACACGTGAAATTTCACCCAAACGGCCGCTGGGTTTATGTGATCAACGAAATGGGCTGCACGGTGACGGCCTTCAATTGGGACCCCATCCGCGGCGCGCTCACAGAGTTTCAAACGATCCCGACTCTGCCAGCCGATTTCAATGGGACCAGCACCTGCGCCGAGGTCCTCGTGCATCCCAACGGCCGGTTTCTCTATGGATCCAATCGCGGACACAATAGCATCGTGGTCTTCGCGATCGACCCTGAGAACGGCTGCCTGACCCCGGTCGAACATGTCCCCACCCGGGGCAAAACGCCGCGCAATTTCGCGTTTGATCCGTCCGGAGAGTGGATCCTCTGCACAAATCAGGACAGCGACAATGCAGTCGTGTTCAGAGTCGACGGGACCACGGGCCGGCTGACTCAAACCGGCCAGCCGATCCCGGTGCCCGGCCCATTCTGCGAACGCTTCCTGCCGTTGCCCTGAACTGCCGGAGCTGATGCCCTCCGCCGCGAACATGTCTTCGGGTTCGGGCGGTCGTTGGACTGCACGGCTGCTTGACCCCCACGATCCGCAGGGTATCAGATACGGAAGGTGTTCATATCTGGACTTTTCCTTGCGGACAACGCCATTCCAGTCGCTAAGCGGTGATGAACGGCGCCGCAACCCAAGACGAAATGGAGGATCCTATGCGCGCGACTTTTCATCATCGGGCCCCGATTGGAGGAAACGGATGCTCGCTGGTTCCTTCAGCATGGCTGCACCTCCCGTCTCTGCTGCGAGGGGTAGCGGGCCTTGTTGTTTTGGGGATCGTCGCCATATTTCCCCCCGGCGCTTCAGGGGAATCGCTGTCCGCCGATGTTGCGCTTGTCGCCAACCAGCCGATGGGAACTGCCAGGGGGATTTTTCCGGGACGGGTCGTGTGGGTCCATGATCCCACCGCAGTCAACCAGAGTTGCGTTCCGAACGCCGCCGGGCACGGATGGTATCTCCCTGAAAACAACAACCAGGCCGTCATCGACGGCATGGTCTCCACGGCATTGCGCGGCCTCACGGGCCGGACCGACGACCGCGCGGCCTGGACCGCCATTTTCCAGTTCCACAACGCCGCGGTCGGCAGGGGAGCCGTCGGATATGCCGCGGGCGAAAAGATCTTCATCAAGATCAACGCCACAAGCGCCTGGAGCGGCAATTTCAACACCGCCGACCTCACCCCGAACTCCGACCCGGAGTCCCCCTACTCGTTCGTCTCCGAAACCTCGGTCGGACCGGTCCTGAGCATCCTCCGCGAACTGGTCAACGTCGTGGGCGTCAGCCAGGGCGACATCTACGTGGGCGATCCGCTCAAGCACATCTACAAGCACCTTTACGATGTCTGGCACGGCGAGTTTCCAAACGTCCATTATCTCGACAACAGCGGCTACACAAACCTCGGGAGGGAGGTCGTTGTTCCGAGCACGACCGCAAAAATCTACTACTCCGACCGGGGCAGCGTGCTGAGGACCGATCCGGGCGACGCCGCCGTGACAGGGGATTTTCTGTATTCAATCCTGAAGGACGCCGACTACATCATCAACATCCCCATGCTGAAGGGCCACAAGCGGGCCGGGATGACGATGTTTGCCAAGAATCACTTCGGGTCACAGACGCGGGTCGATGCCGCGCACCTTCATGACGGGCTGGTCGCCCCGACGGAAATGCCGAACGTCACGCGGGGAGGATATGGGTTGTATCGGATCCAGGTCGACCTGATGGGCCATTCGATGCTCGGGAGGAAGAACCTGGTTTTCCTGATGGATGCGCTCTGGGCGACCGACTTCGAGCTCGACGTGCCATTGAAGTGGCAGATGGCGCCGTTCAACAACGGCTACATGGCCTCCGTCTTCGCATCCCTCGATCCGGTGGCGGTCGAGTCGGTCGGATACGATTTCCTGCGCTCGGAATTCACGGCGGACCGGGTGCCGGCCGCCGGAACCTATGTGCAGATGCCCGGCGTCGATGACTATCTGCACCAGGCGGCCGACCCGGGGAACTGGCCGGCCGGGATTGTCTACGATCCGGACAACACCGGCACGCCGCTTCAGAGCCTGGGCACGCACGAACACTGGAACAATGCCGCGGCCATGCAGTATTCGAGAAACCTGGCGCCGACCGGCGCAGGCATCGAGCTGGTTCAGACCGGCCAGACCATCGGGCTGGATCCCGTCGTCAACCAGATGGTCCTGCCGGGCGCAAACGCCAGTTTCACCGTGACGGCCTCGGGAATGGCGCCCCTGGGCTACCAATGGCAGCGGGAGTCGGTGGGATCATCGATGTGGACCAACCTGGGCAACGGCGGGGCCTACAGCGGCACGACGACCGCGACGCTGACGGTCGGGGCAGCCTCCGCCGCGATGAACGGCGATCTGTTCCGGTGTGTGATCACCGACGCCGAAGCCACCGTCACCACCTCCCCGGCAACGCTGGTCGTCGACACACCGATGATCGTCTCCACGCTGGCCGGGCTTGGCGGAGGCAGCGGCAACGTCGACGGTTCCGGCTCCGCCGCCCGCTTCAGCTCGCCGGCTGACGTCGCGCTCGATGGCGCGGGAAACACCTATGTTGCCGACACTGCCAACAGCACCGTACGGAAGATCACCGCAGCCGGCGCCGTGACCACGCTTGCCGGCCAGGCGGGCGCCATCGGGAGCAACGACGGGACCGGTTCGGCGCTGTTCAATCATCCGGCGGGAATTGCCGTCGATGGCGCCGGCAATGCGTACGTCGCGGATACGAACAACAACACCATCCGCAAGCTGGTTATTGCCAGCGGCGCCGTGACGACAATCGCGGGCCGGGCTGGCGTCAGCGGAAGTGTCGACGGCACGGGCACGGCTTCCCGCTTCAACGGTCCTTCCGGCATTGTCGTTGATCCGGCAGGTAATCTGCTCGTGGCGGACACGCTGAATCACACGATCCGGATGATGACCCCCGCCGGTGTTGTGACCACGATTGCGGGCGCTGCCGGCGCGGGCGGCTATGCGGACGCCATGGGCTCAGCGGCGCGTTTCCACGGGCCCCAAGGCCTCGCCGTCGATCCCTCCGGCAACCTCTTTGTCGCCGACACCAACAACAATGCCATCCGCAGACTCGCCATTTCGAACGACGCCGTGACCACCGTAGCCGGGCAGACCGGCGTTGCCGGCAGCGCCGACGGCCCGGGCAGCCAGGCGTCATTTCATTTTCCCTCCGGCATCGGGATCGACGCCGCCGGCAGTCTCTATGTCGCGGACACCGACAACCATTTGTTGCGTGGAATTGCCCCGTCGGGGGCGGTGAGCACCCTCGCTGGTCTGGCGGGAAGCAGCGGAAATGCGGATGGCACGGGCACGGCGGCGCGTTTCAATTTTCCCACGGGCCTGGCCGTCAGCAGTGCGGGCGATGTCTATCTCGCGGACACAAGCAACGACACAATCCGGCTGTGCACGGCGCCCGCCGCGCCGTCGATTGTGACGCAACCGCAAAGCCAGACCGCGACCGCCGGGGCGAGCGTCACGTTTTCTGTCACGGCATCAGGGAAGCCGGCGCCCGCCTACCAATGGCTCTTTGACGGCAGCCCAATCAGCGGGGCCACCGGGGACACGCTCACCCTGAACAACGTGCAGGCGGCAAACGCGGGCAGTTACACGGTCACGGTCACCAACAGCACGCGTTCATTGACGAGCAACCAGGCGACGTTGACCGTCAATCCCTCGGAAGGAGGTGGAGGCGGCGCAGGCGGCGGTGGNNCCTTTGGAATTACCCTTTCGTCTTCAACCCGCCATCTTCCATCCGGCTTCGTCCCAGCGCCTCCATGCTGCTCTGCATCGACATAGGCAACACGCACACCCATTATGGCGTGGTCGCCCATGGACAGGCTCTCTTCCTTCGTGAGCTGCCCACCCGGGCGATCGATCATCCGTCCGACGGATTTCGTCCGATTCTGGACGGCCTCGAAGCGGAATACCCCGGTCTGGAAGGCGCGGCCTTCTGCTCCGTCGTGCCGGCCGCTGCGAAGCTGCTGGACCGGGTGTTTGAGCTCCAAAAGTTCAGGAGGCCCGTCTTCCAGCTCACACCCGAGAAGAAGCTGGGCGTGCCCCTGAGCTATCCGAAACCGTGGGAGATCGGGCAGGACCGCCTGGCCAACGCCGCAGGCGCCCAGGTTTTCTGCGGCACCCCGGCCATCGTCATCGACATGGGCACGGCCGTCACGTTCGACATCGTCACGCGTTCGCACGGCTACGAGGGAGGCATCATCGCGCCCGGGCTCGATGTGATGCGCCGCTATCTCCACGAGCAGACGGCGCTGCTCCCGCTGCTGGACGACTCGCTGGAAGTGCCGGGGGTCATTGGTCAATCCACCGTCGAGGCGATGCGCATCGGCACCGTCATCGGGATGGGCGGCATGATCCAGGCCCTGCTCACCGCTGTGCTGGACGAATTGGCCGGGCGGGGCGAGCCCCTGCCGCGTGTGCTCGCCACGGGAGGCACCGCCTCGCTTCTGAAGAGAGCGCTTCAACCTCCGGTCACGATTGTTCCCGACCTCACCCTCCGCGGCCTCGCCGCCGCCTGGAGGCTCAATCCGCCGGTGTAACCTTGCCCGCCGCGCATTGTCCGTCAGTCTTCCTCCGCCCGCATGTCCACAACCGAACCAAATCCGGCGCCTCTCACCATCGAAGTCGAACATCTGTTCAAGACCTATGGCGAAACTGCGGCGGTCGACGACATCAGCTTCACGGTGCGCCGGGGCGAGATTGTCGGACTTCTTGGACCGAACGGCGCAGGGAAGAGCACCACGATGCGCATCCTCACCGGGTTCCTTCCCGCCAGCTCGGGCATCGTGCGGATCTGCGGCATTCCCGTCGCCTCGCGCACGGATGACGCCAAACGCCATATCGGCTACATGCCCGAGAACAACCCGCTTCCGGAGGACATGCGGGTGAACGAGTATCTCTATTACCGGGGCCGGCTGAAGGAGATCGGCCGGGAGAAGCTCCGCGCGCGCCTCGACGAGGTCCTCCAGCTGTGCGACCTCAAGCGCATCCGTTACCGCATCATCAGCAAGCTCTCAAAGGGCATGCGCCAGCGGGTCGGGATCGCGGAGGCCATCCTCGCCGAGCCGGATGTGATCATCATGGACGAGCCGACCATCGGCCTCGATCCCCATCAGATTCTCATCGTCCGCGACCTGATCGGGGGCCTGCGCGGCCGGATGAGCGTCATCATCTCCAGCCACATCCTCCCTGAGATCGAGGCAACCTGCGACCGTGTGTTGATCATCAACGGCGGCCGGATTGTGGCCCAGGGAACGCCGGCCGAGCTGCGCAGGGAGGTCCTCGGTCTTACGCACTACGAGGTGCAGCTGGCCGGGGATCTCGCGGCGCTGCCCGCGGCGCTCGGCGAAGTCGAAGCCACGCTCGTCTTGGAGTCCACCGTCGGGCCGGATGCGGACGGCTTCCATCGCGCCACGCTGACAACCACGCTCGACAAGGAGCTCGGCGAACCTCTCCTCAAGGCGCTCACCGCCCGCTCGTTCAGGATCAGGTCGTTCAACCGCACCGAGCCCACCCTTGAGGACGTTTTCCTCGCCGCCACCAAACGCAGCTGGGATGTGATCGACACGCCGGGCGGCGCCAACCGGAAGCCGGAGACGGCAAACCACAAATGAGACCCAAGTACGCGACACGACCGATGCTGACACCCGGGGGTTGTCTCCGCGCCCGCAGCGCGGTCATTCCATAACCTCCGCCCCGTTCTTCTTCCCATGCGCCATTTCCTCACGATTCTCGGCCACGAAGTCCGGATGCTCCTGGTAAACGCAAGCACTTACCTGGCGGCGGTGGTCTTCCTCTTCGTCATGGGATTCATCTTCACGTTCCTGCTCGAATCCTACAGCGAGGCCGCGAGGGAGACGTCGCCGGCCTATGATTTCTTCCGCCTTTTCCTGTGGTTCGCGGTCTTCATCATCGTCCCGCTGACGACGATGAAATGCTTCTCCGAGGAGCGGCGGCTGGGGACCCTGGAGACCCTGTTGACGACGCCGGTTTCCACCACCGAGGTCGTGCTGGGGAAATACTTCGCCGCCTACTTCATCTATCTGCTCCTCTGGGGCTCGACCGCCGGCCTGTTCTACCTCCTGCATCACTTCGCGCCCGACCCCCGCCTGCTCGACCGGGGCACGCTGATCGGCGGCTATGTCTACATCGCGGTCTCCGGCCTGCTGTTCGTCGCCGTCGGCGTCTTCGCCAGCGCGCTGGCGCGCAACCAGGCGGTCGCGCTCGTGCTCGCGTTCGCCATGCTCTTCATCCTCATCCTCGGCACAAAACTGTCGCTCGACCTGCCGTTCCTGCAGATCGAGGCACTGCGCCCCGCGCGCGAAATGCTCGACTACGCCCAGGTCTTCCAGCACCTCGACGATTTCAGCCGCGGCATCATAGACACCCGGCATCTGTTCTTCTACTTCACCGGCACCGCGCTGACGCTCATCCTCACCGTCCTGGGGATCGAGGCGCGGCTGCTCCATAACTAAACGCCACCATGCCGCCGCTCGAGAGCTACCGTGCCGTCCGCTGGCTCCGGACCACAAACCTGGTGCTGCAAGCCGTCCTTTTCCTGACGCTGTTCGGCGGCCTCAACTACCTGGCGCTCCGTTTTCACTGGCGCTTCGACCTCAGCCAGCACCGCCGCTACTCGCTCTCCCCCGAGACGGTCTCCTATCTCCGGGAACTGACACGCCCGGTGCACATCGCCGTCACTTTGACCCCGGACTCTGAAAATCCAGACGCGGCCCAGGCCTACCACGACGTCCAGAATCTGCTTCGTGAATACGTCTATGTCACCGCGACCAACTACGATCCCAAGTCCGATCGCGACGGCCGCATCCAGGTCGATTATCTCGACGTCTATCAGAACCGGCGCGAGGCCGAGGCACTCGGGATCGAGCAGTCCGATGTGATCGTGTTTCTCAGCCCTCCCGACGGCCGCCACACGGTCAAGCTCAACGAACTCTATGAGTACGAGCACGCCCGCCGCATCGCATTCAAGGGCGAACAGACGATCACCGCCGCCCTCCTCGATGTTTCGAGCCCGCAAAAGAAGAAGATCTGCTTCCTGACCGGCCATGGCGAAATGAGTCCGGACAACGTCAATCCCGTTCGCGGCCTGTCCGTCCTGCGGGAGGAGCTCCGTCTCCGCAACTTCGACCTTGAAACCCTCGACCTCTCAATCTCCCGCCGCGTGCCGGACGGCGTCGATCTCATCCTGATCTGTTCGCCAAAGGGACGCTTTCAGCCCTTCGAGGAGGAATTGCTCCGGCAGTACCTGACCACTCGCGCAGGCCGGATCATCCTGACCATCGATCCGACTGCCGATTGCGGCCTGGACAACCTGTTTTCCGACTGGGGCGTGCGCGTCGACGACGATGCGATTCTCGACACCAATCCCGAGTTCATCACCGACAACGGCGACCTCGTGATCCGCGGCCCCGACGCAAGCCATCCCATCACCAAATCCCTCGTCGACTATAACCTGGCGCTCCGCATCAGCGTCCCGCGATCGGTCCGGCCCGAGCCCGACCGGCCGCCGGATCCCGCCATCAAGGTCTCCGTCCTGGCCAGGTCCTCCGCCACATCCTGGGGCGAATTCGGCTACCGCGTGAAGCGGGCGCAGACCTTCATTCCCGGATCCGACCTGCGCGGCCCGCTGGGGATCGTCGTCTCCTCGGAGCGCGTGAGCCCCGGCTCCCTTCCGCTCAGCCTTCCCGGGGGGCGCCTGGTGGTCATCGGCTCGGGGGACATCTTCTCGAACCGCCGCCTGGCCGACTCCGGATGCCAGGCCCTCTCGCTCAACGCCGTCAACTGGGCCGTGGATCGCGACCCCCAGCTTCATTTCCCTCCGCGTCCGAACGAACGATTCCAGCTG
>PMKA01000302.1:2676-4668 GCA_003157575.1 Opitutia bacterium | reverse complement strand
TCCCGACGATCCCGAGCCGGATCTGGCGCTATTTCGTTAGGTTGGGGATTGCGACCGGCCGGTGAAGAGCGGCTTCGAGATCGACGACGATTTCGTTGGCGATGACAGAGCGACGAGGGAATGCCAACGGAGCGTCACGCGGCTGGCTTCTGTTTCTCCTTTGCCTGAATCGCTTCAAAAATCTCCTTGGCCAGGATCGGAAAGGCGGAGTCCTGGAATGCCTGGTCGTCCATGTATCGGGTCACAATCTTGTCGTTGTCCGAAAGGCGCTGGATCATGAATGACTCGATCAGCTTCCGGATGCCCAGTTGAAACTTGTCGAGCGGGTTCGCCATCGCGGTCTGGATGACCTCCTCGTTCTTGACAGCCCTTTCCTTGATCTGCTCGAAGAACAGCCGGTCTTCGTCAGTGAAAGCCGTGCCAAAGCGCTCGTTGAGAACGCGGATGATCTCGGAAAGCGGCGCCTTTCCCTCCTTGGGTTTGCCTGTGCCAACGTCCGTCGGACTTTTCACTCCCTCGGGTTCGCCGACCTGCAGGTCAATTGCCCCCGAAGAGACGCGCTCCATCCGATAGTATTGCAGCCCCACTTCGTCGCCCAGCTTGATGACGGTGTCATCCCGGTCCAGCGGCAGATGCGGCAGCAGGAACTTGCCGAAGCTGTAGAGCATTTCCAGATCCGGGTCCGAGTATGGCATGATCTGACTCAGGAACGCGTAGATCTGGACGTACCCGCTCAGCTTCTCCCGAAACTCCGTCCGCTTTTCCATCTCCGTCACTGCCTTGAACCGGTCCACCGCGGGCTGCAGTTGCAGTTGCATGTGCGCATGGTCTCCGGCGTTCTGGCGGTCAGGGGAGCGATAGAAGATCCGCGCGAATGCCTCGACTTCGCTCCAATGATACACCTGCGCCAAATCCAGTTCGTGCTTCAGGGTCTCCAGCTTGGTCGGATCCGCCGCTTCCTGCAGGCTTGTCGCGTCGTAATAGGGCTTGAATGCCCGGTAGATGTCCTCGGGCGGATTGACGAAATCGAGCACGAACGGCTCGTCCTTGCCGGGGATCTTCCGATTCAGCCGGGAAAGCGTTTGCACCGCCTGCACTCCGTCCAGGCGTTTGTCGACGTACATCGTATGCAGCCGCGGCTGGTCAAAGCCCGTCTGGTATTTGTTGGCCACAAGCAACAACTGGTAATCGGGTGAATCGAACCGTTCCGGCAGTTGACCTTCGCTGATCGGCTTCCCGTTCACGACATCGGGATTCATCCCTGGCTCGGTGTATTCAAGTCCCGTCTCCGGATCCTTGACCTTGCCGCTAAACGCCACGAGCGGGCGGATGTCGGAATAACCGTGCTCCTTGATGTACCGCTCGAAGGCCAGTTTGTAGCGCACCGCATGGAGGCGCGATGACGTCACTACCATCGCCTTCGCCATCCCGTTCAGGCGGCTCTTCACATGCATGCGGAAGTGCTCCACCATCACCTCTGTCTTCTGCTCGATGTTGTGCGGGTGGAGGCTCATGAACTTCGCCAGCGCCAGCGCCGCCTTCTTCTTCGGCAGGTTTGGATCGTCCTCTGCTGCCTTGATCAACCGGAAATAGGTCGCGTACGAAGTGTAGTTCTTAAGGACGTCGAGAATGAATCCCTCCTCGATCGCCTGCCGCATGCTGTAGAGGTGGAAGGGCGCCGGCTTGCCATCCACGTCCGGCCGTCCGAAGACCTCCAGAGTCTTGNNCGCCTGCCGCATGCTATAGATGTGGAAGGACTCCGGCTTGCCGCTTGCACCGACCCGACCGAACAGCTCCAAAGTCTTCCCCTTCGGCGTGGCGGTGAATGCGAAGAAACTCAGGTTCGACTGCCGGCCGCGCGACTGCATCACCTGATTCAATCGGTCTTCCCAATCAGTTTCGTCTTCCTCGCCCTCGGCGCCCGGGGTGACGCCAAGAATCGCCTTCAGCTCACGGGCCGTCTCGCCAGTCTGGCTCGAATGCGCCTCGTCC
>PMKA01000302.1:0-2618 GCA_003157575.1 Opitutia bacterium | reverse complement strand
GGTGATGACGATCTTCGTGCCGTCGATCAATGCCGCCGCCAGTTGCTTGGAATCCTGGTCGATGGCTTTTACCACACCCTGAGCGTGTTCGATCTGGTAAATCGCGTCCTGCAATTGTCGGTCTAGCACGCGCCGGTCGGTGATTACCACCACGCAATCGAAGGTCTTTTCGTCCTTTTCGTTGTGCAGGCTGGCCAACCGGTGCGAGAGCCACGAGATGCTGTTGGTTTTTCCGCTCCCCGCGGAGTGTTGGATCAGGTAGTTCCGACCGGCGCCTTCATCGCGGGTCTTGGCCACGAGTTTCCGTACGGCATCGAGCTGGTGATACCGGGGAAAGATCAGCGTTTCCCGCGTCACCCGCTGTTTTCCGCCGTGGCCATCATCGACCTTTTCGTCTTTGCGCTCGACGAACATGAAGTGTCCCAGGACGTCGAGAAAACTGTCAAACTGGAGCACTTCCTCCCAGAAATAGCCCGTGCGATAACCGGACGGATGCACGGGATTACCGGCACCGCACTGGACTTCTCCCGGATGGCTGCCCCGGTTGAACGGCAGGAAGTGCGTCTTCTCCCTGGCCAGCCGCGTGGTCATGTGCACCTCNNCGGCGAAATGCACCAGCGCCCGGCTCTTGAACTGGAAAAGCGGCGCCCGCGGGTCGCGGTCCTCGCGATATTGCTTCACGGCGTTCCGCCAGCTCTGCCCGGTGCCAGGATTCTTCAGCTCGCAGGTGGCCACTGGCAGACCGTTCACGGCAAATACCATGTCGACCGTGGAGTTGTCGCCCGGATGACATGGCACCTGGCGCGTCACTGTCAGGCGGTTCTTGGAATAAAGCTCCAGGACCTCGTAGTTCAGCCCGTGCGCCGGTTTGAAGTATGCGAGTCGAAAGGTCTTGCCGTAGAATTTGAATCCATGCCGCAGCACGTGAAGCGTGCCCTTGAGGTCGAGTTCCTTGACCAGCGCCGCGATGACCAGCACTTCCAGCCCCCCTGCGTGCAGTGTCCGCATCTCGCCCCAAAGCTTCGCCTGTGTCTCCTCCAGAAATGCAACCACCCGCGCCGGAAACAACGCCCGCGCCTTGTCCCATTCCGCGTTGGTGCCGGATCTCCATCCGCCAGCGCCGAGGAGGATTTCCTCAACGTGGGTTTCAAAGGCTCGCTCGTTGGTCTGGCCAGACATGGCGATTAGGCGCTGCGGAGGCGGTCGAGCAGGCGTTTTGCGGCGGGGCAGGCCGCTTCGACAACGGCCGGGCTGATTTCGGCCAGAAGCTTGAACGAACGGTTTCCTTTTGCGTAGCTCCTCACGCCACAGCCGGCAGAAGCCTTTGTCAGTGCATCGAATACCTTCACCTTGTCGACGCTTTCGAGATTTGCCCACGCCGGCAGAGCCTTGGGGTTCCATCCCTTTGCAAAAAACTTGGCCAGGGCAGTGCGATCCGCCAGGAACCACGTCTCCATGACGCGGGTCATAAGGAATACCTGGTCGTCATTCGACCCTTGGGGTTTGTCCCATCCGTCGCGTGCCTTCAGGTGTTGCCAGGTGGTGTGCTTGGGATGAACGGCGTCTTCACTGTCGACCAGCAACAGAATCAGGTCGTCGGGTCCGGCTCCGTTGAGCGCGGTGACAAAATCCTTATACGCGGCATCCCGTCCCCCGCACGGAACCGTGCGGGGCCGGTGGATGACGCCGGCCGCCGCAAAAAACTCGCTGAACGCCTGCCGACAAATGGCGCGCTCAAAATCTGAGCGTCGGGTGGCTCCCTCAACATAGAGTTTGATGTTCACCAGCGATTTCCTCCGATTTCACCTTTGCTCCAAAGATCGCCGAGCGAGTATTCCTTCAGCCACTTTTCCAATTGCTCCGCACTGAGTCGCTCGAATTTCGACTGCCCGTCTTCCTTTGAGCAAACCACAACAGCCTCAGGCTGGTCCCCGAGCGCGTCCACCAGCATGCGCGAGTGGGTCGTGACCACCAATTGCGTGCGCTCGGAGGCCGCGGTGAGCAACTCCGCCACATAAGGAATCACATCGGGATGCAGTCCCAACTCCGGCTCCTCAATCACCACCATCGGCGGCGGCTCAGGATGCAGGAGGATCGAGAGCAGGCACAGGTAGCGGAGCGTGCCGTCCGAGAGGCGCGTCGCCGGGATATCCCGTCCGCCGCGTTCTTCCAGAAAGAGGAGAACATTTCCTCCGTCGACGGTAAGGTTGATGTCTTCGATGCCGTCCTGGAACTTTGCAAGCGCGGCGAGCAGACCCGGTTTCACCCGTGTGCGGATCTTCGCCAGCACCAACGCGAGATTTTCGCCTCCGTCGCTGAGAAAATCGGAGCGACCATGCGCACTCTGTTCCCGGCGCAACGGGGCGCCGGGCCCAAACGACCAGTTGCGAAACAACCGGATCTGCTCGTACTGCCCCTGCAGCCACGCCAGCACCGGATACCGCTCCGGGTCGCGCACCTGTGAAAGAATGGATTGCTCCGGTTTGACGGTCTCCTTGCGCAGCTTCCGCTGGCTCGTCTGAAAATCGTTGAGGACGGGATTGCCGCGTTGGAAATCGTAATAGAGATAGGGCTTCGGTTGCCGTTCGTAGGGCGCCTCATTGGCGATCACCTCGTTG
>PMKA01000533.1 GCA_003157575.1 Opitutia bacterium | reverse complement strand
GAGCTCGCTCGTCGGCTCGTCGTACAGGAGCAGCTGCGGCTGCATCACGAGGGCGCGGGCGATGGAGACGCGTTTCTTCATTCCGCCCGAAAGGTCGGAGGGAAACTTGCCCGCGGCTTTCTCGACCGACAGGATCTGGAGCGCGTGCATCACTCGCTCCCGAATCTCCCGCTCGGAGCCCAGCCGGTGCTCGCGCGGATAGAGGGCGAGATTGTCGTAGACGCTCAGCGAGTTGAAGAGGGCTCCCTCCTGGAAGACGAGCGCCATCCGCACGTGCTCGCGGGTGTCCTCAGCGATTGGATCGTGGCCGTCGACGAGGACCCGTCCCGCCGTCGGCGCCTCGAGCCCGATGATGTGCCGCAGGAGGACGCTCTTGCCGGAGCCGCTCGGGCCCATGATCACGAAAATCTCGCCCGGCTGCACCTCCAGGCTGATGTCCTTCAGCACGGGAACGCCGGAGAAGCTTTTGTTGAGCTTCTCGATCGTGACGCCGAAGGTCTTCTTGGCGAAGGGAGCTGTTGAACCGGCCATGGCGGGTTAGACGAGGGCTTTGGTGACGAAGTAATCGAGCACCAGGATGAGGATGAGGGAAACCACGACAGCACGGGTGACGGAGGCGCCGATTTCGCGGGGGCCTCCGCGCGTGTTGAGGCCGATGTTGCAGGAGACCAGGATCACCGTGAAGCCGAACACCTCCGATTTGATCAGGCCGTCCCAGACATCCTTTGTCTCCATGAAGCGCTTGAGCGCCGCGAAGTAGGCGTCCGGCTCGACGGAGATGAAGCCGGTGTATTTGCAGACGAGGGCGCCGCCGAACCATCCGCAGAGATTTGCGATGGACGTGAGCACGGGCATCATGAACAGCACCGCCACGAGCCGCGGCATCACGAGCATGCGCTCGGGGGGAATGTTCATCGTCACGAGGGCGTCGATTTCCTGGTAGACCTTCATTGACGCAAGTTCTGCGGCGATCGCGGAGCCGACCCGGCCCGCCACCAATATCGAAACCATCACCGGGCCGAGTTCGCGGACCATGGACATTCCGACGAGCGTTCCGATGAACTGCTTGGCGCCGAAGTTCTGCATGCTGTAGCCGCTCTGCAGCGCGAGGACCGAGCCGATGAAGAAACTGAGTATGGCGACGATCGGAAGGGTCGTATAACCGATCAGGTAGCAATGCTCGATGAAGCGGGGAAACTGGCGCGGCAGCGTCTTCAGATACCTGCCGGAATTGACCGCCAGCAGCACGGTGCTGCCGATGTTCTCAATGATGGCGTTGAGTTCTTTCATGGTGAGGCGGCCGTTGCGGCATTATTGGCCGGCTTGGAGGAGAAATCGAAAAGGAACGGTCTCCAGGAGGTCCCGGCTTCGGCGTGATTCAGGCCGATGAGCCCGCTGAAAAGCGCAACGCGGCCGCGCCCGGGCGCCTTGTCGACGCTGAACAGGGGACCGAGGTGGAACTCGGTGCGTGCGGTCGAGCGGTGCAGGGTGACGGCATCCCAGAGGACTGAAGTCCGGGTTTCACCGGAGGCGAAGCGTTCGTACCGGTAGATCGCAAAAAGCGGCGTGTAGGCGCGGCGGACCGGCTCGTTGCCCTGGAAGAAAACCTCCAGCGGGCTGAGCAGCTGGAACTGGCAGTGGCGCGCGCCGTCGTCCCAAAAGCTGAAGAACGGCCAGAGGTGGGTCTTTTCTGCTGTTGGGAGAGCAGGGTTTGCCGCGCTGCGCTCGCGCAGGGACCAGTAGAAAAAGTAGAGCAGCTGGGTCTTGGTCTGGATCAGGCCGGCGTCCGTCCATTGTTCGTTCCGGTACACGGGCCAGAGCACCCAATGCTTGTCGTCGCCCTTGATGTTGGAATGCGTGTAGAACGGCGCCCACCGGTCGACCCGGCGGTCGTCGCCCGTGCCCTGGACGAAAAGCGGCCAGAACCAGCGGGTCTCGTCGTAGCGATACGGCCGCGTGCGATGCGTGTAGCCGAAGAACGGCCAGACGTAGGTCTCGCTCAACGAGTCCGCATTCTCGTCACGGGCGTAAAACGGAAGCACGCCAAGGCTTATGTCCGGTTTGGGCTGCCACAACTTCGACTCGTTCCTGTAGATCAGCGGCCAGAGATAGTAGGACTCGCGATAAGCGCCGGCCTTCTCACGCCAGCCCGCGAGCGGCCAGACGGCAAAACCGTGGTTCCCGTCGCCACGCAGGATCTTGACGATCGGCCACGGGACGGTGGTCGTCGTCACGCCATTCCGCTCGAAACGGCCGTAAAGGGGGAACAACGTCCAGGAAATCTGGTGGTCGCCGAAACGGTTGATCACCGTGCCCTGGATCGGAAACACGGCATGATAGGACGTGGCGGGATCGCCCGTGTCCCGGGAGAAGTAGAACGGCCAGAAATCGAAGGTGCTCCCCCGCTCTTCGGGCGGAGCAGACGGCTTGGGCTGCTGCGAATTCACCAGTTCCAGCAGGCTCCAGCGCGAGCCTGTTGCATCGGAGCGATGGGTCAGGAAAGGGTAAAGAAAATCGTCTTCGGCCGTCTGATCGGCTGCATCCCGCTCATATACGTAGAAAGGCCTGAATCCGCCGATGTCTTTGCCGTCGCCTGTGGTCCGTTCAAAGAACAACGGTCCGCACGCCTGCCAAGCCGGTTTCGCTCCCGGAGACGGCTTGCCCGGCGCAGTCTGCGCGACGACAAAGGGCCAGTAATTGCATTCCTCCGCCCCGGCCGCGGGGCTGAAAAGGCCGGCGAGGCCGAGGAATGCGATGAACTGGCATGTGCGCATGGAGGATGGTTTGAGAGACGTCAGAGAGAGCAAAATGCAACCACGGTTGCAGTCGGTTGCAGCGCCGGGATCCGAGGATAAAAGGTTGTCACTCTACAGTCCGGCCCGTTATCTGCAATTTCTATGTTATTACCGTCGGAGGACCAATATGTTCCCTCAAAGGCACGCGCAATCTTGCGAGTGGCCCCGGACGGGGACGGTCCGCCGGCGAGCGGCGACCCTACATTGAAGATCCAGAAGACACGTAGGGCCGGACCTCGCGTCCGGGCCGGGCGTTTACGAGGGGTTGGTCCGCCGGCGAGCGGCGACCC
>PMKA01000049.1 GCA_003157575.1 Opitutia bacterium | reverse complement strand
GGTCACCGACTCGGTCTGCAACGGATGCAGAGTCCAGAGAAGGGCGGCGGCGAAGGCGATGGACACGGCCTGCGGCCCCACGCGCGGTGCGAGCGTGCGCCGGACGATCCCGAAAAGCGTCAACCCGGCTGCAATATGGATCGCAAGGTTCAACGCGTGATAACTCCACACCGCCTGTCCGCTGATCGCGTAATTGAGCGCCAGGGTCAGGTTCAGAACGGGGCGGCCGCACACGGTCGAGTC
This sequence comes from Opitutia bacterium, assembly GCA_003157575.1. GTDB lineage: Bacteria > Verrucomicrobiota > Verrucomicrobiia > Opitutales > Opitutaceae > Fen-1467. The sequence continues at coordinate 13,751 of PMKA01000049.1, read as the reverse complement.
GACCGCCGGGAAGAACGCGGTTCGCCAATGCCGGATCGTCAGGTTGTCGGCAATGCTCCCAAGATCGTCGAAAAGCATCGGGACATGGAACGTCCCGCCGTAGACCACAATCGCCGCGGTCGCGAGAACGGCTCCCAACGCCAGCAGTCGCCAGTCCGGACGAAAACCCGGAATGCCCTTCAAGGCGCTCGTCTTTGCTGGGTGATTTTGCGTTGGCATGACTCGTGACAAGCCGGCTTATGAGAAGGCTGCCGGACCTGCGTTCCGACAGGCTCCTGCTAGAAAAATTTCCGCCCCGGAGCAAGTCGAAGGAAGAAATCGTCTGGGTGTCGCAGCCGTTTCCAAGCGGCCAAGCCGCCATCCCGCCCGAAATCGTCGCGACCACATTACGATTCGGGGGGGGGCTCGAATCCGGGTTTGACGCCCCGGAGCCGCTGCCAAACACCTGTGCCATGGAATTCCAACCGGAACGCCTCGCCCAGCAGGTCCGCTTCATCGTCGAGGTCGACCGCCTGAAGGAGATCTTTCGACAGACCGTGCTCGTCAACAGCCGGCGGAGGGAGAACGACGCCGAGCATTCATGGCACCTCTGCCTGATCGTCCTCACGCTCGCCGAGCACGCGAACTGGCCGCAGCTCGACGTTCTGCGGGTGCTCAAGATGCTCATCATTCACGATCTCGTGGAGATCGACGCCGGCGACACGTTCGCCTACGACACCGCGGGAATGGCAAACCAGCACGAGCGGGAATCGGTCGCCGCCGACCGTATCTTCGGCATGCTTCCCGCGGACCAGACGCGCGAATTCCGCGCGCTGTGGGACGAGTTCGAGGCGCGCGGGACTCCCGAGTCGAAGTTCGCCGCCGCGGTCGACCGTTTTCAGCCGATGCTCCTGAACTGCCGCACCGAGGGCGCAGCCTGGCAAAACCACGGCGTCACGCGCGACCGGGTCATCGCCCGAAATTCGCACATCGCCGAGGGTTCCGCCGAATTATGGGCCTACGCCGAACGCATGGTCGCCGAAGCGGTCGCCGCCGGCCACCTGCAGGACGCATAGCGGCAGGAGCCCGTCGGACGGGCGTCCTCCTGGCTCCTATTCCATGCGATTCCTCTTCCCGCGCCGCTTCGCGAAGAACTCCGAGGCCTGTGCTGCTCCGCGCGCAGCATCGCATGAACCGCAGCCGAGGTCATTCCCGGCCTTCCGGTTTTTGACGCCACTGCTTGCCGGATCACCGCCATCGACGCTGGCCGGACTCGATTTGGCCAACGGCGATGATTTGACTTTCAAAGCGGCGCACTCCGCAATCGGCGCGTTCCATGTCCGACTACGCAGCATTTTCCGCCGCCTTCCCATGGTTCTTCCCGGCTGTGGTCTTTGTGCTTGGCGCCTGCGTCGGAAGCTTTCTCAACGTCTGCATCTACCGCATCCCGGCGGGCCAGTCCGTTGTCACTCCCGGCTCGCATTGCGCGTGCGGGGCGCCGATCCGCTGGTACGACAACATCCCGGTTCTCAGCTGGTTCATCCTTCGCGGCCGCGCCCGCTGCTGCGGACGCCGCTTCAGCTTCCGCTATCCGTTCGTCGAGCTCCTGACCGCTCTGTTGTTCACGGCCTGCTGGCTTGCCTTCCCGCATCCCGCAAAGGCGCTGTGCGGCATGTTGCTCTGCGCGGCGCTGATCGCCGCCACGTTCATCGACCTGGACCACATGATCATCCCCGATGCGTTCACGCTCGGGCTTGCCGTGGCCGGGATCGCACTCTCGTTCGCCGTGCCCTCGCTTCACGGGCAGCAGCATGAGCTGTTCTTCGTCGCGAGCCTCCGCTCCGGAATCGACAGCGTGATCGGCCTCCTTGTTGGCTCCGGTCTGGTCCTGTGGATCGCGCTCCTCGGGGAAGCGGTCCTGAAAAAGGAGGCAATGGGCTTCGGCGACGTGAAGTTCGTCGGCGCGATCGGCGCTTTCATCGGATGGCAGGGCGCGGTGTTCACCGTGTTCGGCGGCGCCCTCATCGGCACGCTGTGGTTCGCACTTGCGCTGCTCTGGCACGGGCTTTTCGGCGGCCGGAAGCCGTCAGGGGAGCCTGCGTCGGAAACCGCCGCGGAAGGGACTCCTGCTGTCGCGCAGCCGAACACCCCGGAGGCTCCCGAAACGGACGGGCCCATCCGTTTCGGGCTGGAGGTGCCCTTCGGTCCCATGCTCGCGGCCGCCGGCCTGCTCCACCTTCTTCTCGCACACAGGTGGGTGGAGGCCTATTTCGCACAAATCTCGGAGCTGATTTAGTCTCCAAGGCATGTGCCCACGCGGCGGGCTGCCTCGATCCACTGGTGGTCCGCCGGCACGGTCTTCAGCTTGCCGGCCACATCCCCTACAGGCACGGCCTTCACGCCATCGCCGCGCGACGCAACCATCACCCCAAACACGCCATCATGGATGAATCCGACGGCCGCAGTGCCCAGCCGCGTGGCGAGCAAACGGTCCGCGACGGACGGCGTTCCGCCGCGCTGCACATAACCCAGGATGGTCACCCGGGCTTCGAGATGGGTGAGCTCCTCAAGCTGTTTCGCCAGGCGCAGCGTGTTGCCGACGTGCCGCGTCTCAAGCGCGTCCAGCTCCGATTTCACATGCTCCCGTTCCAGCTCGGTCCCGGCCACCTTGCGGCGGGCCTCGACTGAGGCGAATGCAACCGCGTCGTGCCTGGACATCGCACCCTCCGCGATGGCCACGATGCTGAAATTTGTGCCGGCGCGCGAGCGGCGGCGGATCGCCGCGACCACGCTCCCGACGTCGTACGGGATCTCGGGAATGAGGATCACGTCGGCGCCGCCGGCGATGCCGGCTCCCAATGCGAGCCAGCCTGCGCGATGACCCATGATCTCCGCGATGATGATGCGGTGATGGCTGTGAGCCGTGCTGTGCAGCCGGTCGATCGCCTCGGTGGCGATGCCAAGCGCGGTGTCAAAGCCGATGGTCGCGTCGGTCAGCGCAACATCGTTGTCGATCGTCTTCGGGAGGGTGACGATGTTCAGGCCCTTCTCCACCAGGCGCATCGCGTTCTTTTGCGTGCCGCCGCCGCCGATGCAGACGAGGGCGTCGAGTCCCAGCCGCCGGTAGTTGGTTGCGATCGGCCCCGTCATGTCCCGGACCCGGCCGTTGATCTCCATGCGATGGGGTTTGTCGCGGCTCGTGCCCAGCACCGTGCCGCCCACGGTGAGGATGCCGGCGAGGCGCGCCTTGTCGAACCGCACCCAGCGGTTGAGGGCGAGCCCGAGATAACCGTCGCGAAAGCCGATCATCTCCCAGCCGTACTCGCCGATCGCGGCCTTGCCAACCGCCCGGATGGCGGCGTTCAGGCCGGGACTGTCCCCGCCTGCAGTCAGGATTCCAATCCGCTTCACGGGCTTGTTCTTCATGCGATCAGTGGGTTCGGCGCCAAGATTGCCGGATAATTCCGCCGGCTCCAAGGAAAAGAGAGCGAACAGGCGGACGAACAAAGTCGGGCATGCCGCTAGAAATCCACCCTTGCCGCGCCATCGCCCGTCTCGCAATGGAGCACGTCGGGGCGTGAGCCGAAACGAAACGCATAGGCATCCGCCACCTGGGCGGCCCCCGACGCCGAGAACTCCGCGTCCGTGAAGGCCATCACCGCGCCGCCAAATCCTCCGCCGGTCAGGCGGGCGCCGTAAACATGCGGCGTCTCGGAAAGCGTCTCGACTAGAAAATCGAGCTCCGGCGTGCTGTTTTCAAACTGAGTCTGGGAACTGCGGTGGGAGGCGGTCAGCAGCCGTCCGACGGAGGCAAGATCGCCAGAAGCGAGCGCGACCTGCACGCGCGCCACGCGATCGATCTCCTCGATCACGTGCTTCGCCCGCCGGTAGTTGACCTCCGGCAGCAACGCGCGCTTCTGTTCGAGCTGGGCAGGCGTCAGATCCGCCAGCAGCGCCACGCCAAGTCCCCTGGCCGCTTCCATGCACTCGCGGTGGCGGGCGGCATAAAGACCGTCGATGAGGGCGTGCTTGGTGTGCGTGTTGAAAACCCAGAAGTGCGCCCCCGCCGGCATCGGCACGGTCTCAAACCGGGGACCGCGACAGTCGATGAACACCAGGTGGTTCTTCCTGCCAAAACCCGACACGCCCTGGTCGAGAATTCCGCACGGTACGCCGACAAAATTGTTCTCCGCGTGGCGCCCGAGCTTCACGATCTCCTCCCGGGCCGGGTTGCCGCCGGTGAGGCCCAGATAGGCAAGCGCCGAGGCCAGCTCAATCGCCGCGCTGCTGCTCAGCCCGGCTCCGACCGGCAGATCCGAACAGACAAGATATTCCAATCCGTCCGGCTGCCGCCAGCCGAACTCCCGAAAACTCGTCCAGACACCGAGCGGGTAATTCACCCAACGCTGTGCCCCGACCTGCTTTCCAGCCGCGGAGACCGGCACGGTGACAATTCCGCGCTGCGATTCCGTGGCAAAATGGAGCAACCCTGCCGGAGCCGGCGCAGCCGCCACCCATACTCCGAGGTCGATGGCGGCACCGAGGACGGTCCCTCCGTTGTAATCGGTGTGATTGCCGATGAATTCGATGCGCCCGGGCGCCCGCGCGAGGACTGCCGGAGCATGTCCGTAGATCTGCGTGAATCGTGTAATCGCCAATTCCTTCATGGGTAATTAGGAACCATGAAAGCTTCAAAGACTTTGGGATGGCTGGCGAGCCTGATTGTTGCCCAAAGCCGATCTTGGGCACATCCGCCGATCCTCGATATTCCCGTCCGCCGGTCATGAAACCAGGCGCATCCCGGAGCTCCCTTTCCAGGAGACTGCCGAATTCTGTCGACAGCATCCTCCGGCCGACAGGCGACGTCTGACATTTCCAGGCGGAAATCAGCGGGAAATAATCCAATCCCATGAGGCTTATCACGAGCCATTTGCGACAAATGAACGCAAAATCATGCGAGATTTATTTGACGATTCTGGGCTCTTGGCTCTTGTTAGGGAGCGTTTCAATTCTCCTTCTCCCGCATAGCGGGAGTATTGGGGTAACTAAGAAAGCAATAGCGGGCCGGTTAGGGGTAGCCGGCCCGCTTTATTTTTGCCCGGAAAGTCTTCCCGGACTTCGTCGAACCGCTCCTCCCAACACAGGCTTGCCTGTCGGCGCGCACAGCCGCAACTTGCCCCCTCCGTGCAAAGAACGTCCGACATCAATGTCGTTGAAACCCGTGTCCTGCCGACGCCGAATGAGTTGCTGCGCACCCTGCCGAAGACCGCCGCGCAAGCCGGATTCATCACCCGCGCCCGGCAGGAGATGCGCAACCTAATCTTTGGGGACGACAACCGGCTCCTCCTTATCGTGGGCCCCTGCTCGATCCACGATCTCGATGCCGGCGAGGAATATGGCCGGCGGCTGGCAGGACTTTCGCGCGAAGTCGCCGACCGCATTCTGATTGCCATGCGGGTGTACTTCGAGAAGCCGCGCACGGCGGTCGGTTGGAAGGGGCTCATCATGGACCCCCGTCTGGACGGTTCGTATGACATCGCCGAAGGGCTCAGGCTCGCGCGTACATTCCTGCGCACCGTGCTCGATCTCGGCCTGCCGACGGCCACGGAGATGCTCGATCCCATCACCCCGCAATACATCGCCGACCTTGTCTGTTGGTCCGCGGTCGGCGCACGGACGACGGAGTCGCAGACCCACCGGCAGATGGCATCCGGCCTTTCGATGCCCCTCGGCTTCAAGAACCGCACCGACGGAAGCCTCCAGCCCGCCATCAACGCCATCCGGGCGGCGGCCCAGCCCCAGACTTTTCTGGGGATCAGCATGGAAGGAACCGCCTCCGCCATCGTGACGCGCGGAAACGCCAGCTGTCACATCGTGCTCCGCGGCGGATCCGATGGGCCCAACTGCAGCCCGGAGCATGTCGCCAAAGCCGAGCGCCTGCTCGAGAAGGCGGGGTTGCCCAAGGCGATCCTCGTCGACTGCAGCCACGACAATTCGGCCAAGCAGCCGGAACGCCAGCCGGAGGTTCTTCGCGACATCGTGCGTCAGATCGCCGCCGGGAACACATCGATCATGGGCGCGATGATCGAGAGCAACCTTTCCGCCGGCAACCAGCCGTTTCCCCAGCCGCGCGCACAACTGCGCCCCGGCGTGTCGATCACCGATCCGTGCATCGACTGGCCCACGACCGAGGCGGCGATCCGCGAAGTTTACGCCTCCCTGGCAGCCTGTCGGCCCCTGCCGCGCTGAAAAAGCGCCGTGCAGCAGGACGGGAGCGCGGCATCTCCGGATTAATCGTCGCCATTGCGCACGCTAATTCCTGAACGTCCGGCGCGATTCGCATTCAATCAGTCCCCCGGCTCGATACAACTCCAGCCGCCAATGAAATCTCCAGTCCGCGTTGCTGTCACAGGTGCTGCTGGCCAAATAGGCTACTCCCTGTTGTTCCGAATCGCTTCGGGCGCCATGTTTGGCCCCGAACAGCCGGTGATTCTCCATCTACTGGAGATCGAGCCGGCCTTGAAGGCGCTGAACGGCGTTGTCATGGAGCTGGAGGACTGCGCGTTTCCTCTTCTCCGCGGAGTCGTTCCGACCGCCTCGCTCGACGAAGGATTCAAGGGCGTCAACTGGGCGCTTCTTGTCGGCTCTGTGCCGCGCAAGGCCGGCATGGAGCGCAAGGACCTGCTCGGCATCAACGGCAGGATCTTCACGGGCCAGGGCCAGGCCATCGCGCGCAACGCCGCATCCGACATCCGCGTCCTGGTCATCGGCAATCCCTGCAACACAAACTGCCTGATCGCCCTCAACAACGCCCGCACCGTCCCGGCCGACCGGTGGTTCGCCATGACAATGCTCGATCAGAACCGCGCGAAGACCCAGCTTGCCAAAAAGGCCGGCGTCGACATCACGGCGGTCACCAACGTCGCGATCTGGGGCAATCACAGCAGCACGATGTATCCCGACTTCACCAATGCGAAGATCGGGGGCCGGCCTGCGCAGCAGGTCATCAAGGACGAGGCCTGGTTCAAGAACACGTTCATTCCGACAGTCCAAAAACGCGGGGCCGCGATCATTGAGGCCCGCGGCGCCAGCTCGGCCGCCTCGGCCGCCAACGCCGTTGTCGACACGGTCCGGGCGCTCACGACGCCCACCCCCGCAGGCGATTGTTTCAGCGTCGGCGTCCATTCCGACGGCGCCTACGGCATCGAGAAGGGACTGATCTATTCCTTCCCGATCCGCAGCGACGGCCAGAAGTGGTCGCTCGTTCCCGACGTGCCCGTCGACGAATTTGGCCGGAGCAAGCTCGTCGCGACCGAGAATGAGTTGAAGGAGGAGAAGGCCCTCGTCGCAGCGCTTCTGCCGAAATAGGCGGCCACGCCCATGCCGGGCCGCCGGCCCGGCCTTCACCTCGTAGGGTCGCCGCTCGCCGGCGGACCCCTTTTCCCGTCCCGCGTGCCGGGCCGACGCCTTGGCGGAGGCCTGTGCCCAGACAGGGGCGACCCTCTCCGGTCCCCGGTTTCTTCTATCAGGTCCCGGCCGGCCCGAGGGTCTTGAGCCGTCTAGTTGGCACTGGCCCAACGCGTCCTTCGACGTGCGCCGCTTTGATTTTGGTGACATCCCAGCCTCGACGGCGGACCGTTTCCTCTGCTTTCTTCCCGGTCTCCATGCTTACTGTCGCCAGCCTCGCCAAACATTTCGGAACGCGCACCCTGTTCGAGGAGGTGGCGTTTACCATCCTGAGGGGCGACCGCTTTGGACTCGTCGGCGCAAATGGCGCAGGCAAGACAACCCTGTTCAGAATCATCCTTGGCGAGGATTCGCCCGAAGAGGGCACTCTGACCTGGCAGCGCGGCACCACCGTCGGCTTCCTGCCCCAGGAAAGCACCCCTGCCGGTGAGGAGACCATCCTGCAGCTCGCGATGAGCCCCGCCACGGGAGGATCGCGCGAGAGCGGGGCCGCGCCCGGGGCTCCCGCCGACGCCGCACACGATTTTGCGATCGAGGACTATACCCTCGAGCCGCGCGCCAAACAGATCCTCGCCGGGCTTGGTTTTCGCGAGGGCGATCACCATCGGCCCGCCAGGACGTTCTCCGGCGGCTGGGTCATGCGCGCCCACCTCGCGCGACTCCTCGTGCAGTCGCCCGACCTGCTGATGCTGGACGAGCCGACCAACCACCTCGATCTTGAGGCGTTGCTGTGGTTTCAGGACTACCTTTCGCGCTACCCGGGCGCCCTGCTGATGATCTCCCACGACCGGGCGTTTCTCAACTCCCTGTGCACCGGCGTTCTTGAGCTGCGTCGCGAGCATCTCTGGCGCTGGAACGGCAACTACGACGACTTTCTCCGCCTGCGCGAGGCAAGCGAGGCCCAGCAGCTCGCCGCCTTCAAGAACCAGCAGCGCGAGGTTGCCCACCTCCAGCACTTCATCGACCGTTTCGGGGCGAAGTCCTCCCTCGCCTCCCGCGCGAAGTCGAAGGAGAAACAGATCGCGCACATCCTCGCCGAGGCAATCGAGGCGCCCGAGGCCGACATCGCGCGCCTGCACTTCCATTTCCCACAGCCGCCGCGCAGCGGCCTGCGGGTGGTGACCCTGGAGAATGTCTCCCAGTCCTACGGCGACCACGTGGTCTACAACGGGCTCGATTTCGTCGCGGAGCGCGGCCAGCGCATCGTGCTTGTCGGCCCCAACGGCGCAGGCAAGTCNNCACCTGACGGAGCAGACCGCGCGCACGCTCCTCGGCGCGTTTCTCTTCCGGAAGGACGACGTTCACAAAAAGATCGCAATCCTCAGCGGCGGGGAAAAGTCGCGCCTCGCCCTCGCGCGCCTGCTGCTCGCGCCGCCCAACCTGCTCCTGATGGACGAGCCGAGCACCCACCTCGACATCCCCAGCACGGATGCGCTCATCGCCGCCCTGCAGGCCTACGAAGGAACGCTGATCTTCATCAGCCACGACGTCTATTTCATCCGCGAGCTCGCCAGGAGCGTGCTGCACATCGACGCCGGCCGCCTCACGCTCTACCACGGCGACTACGACTACTACCTGGAGAAATCCCGCTCCACGGACGCCCGCGCGGCGCTCGACCGCGGCAGCGACCGGCCCGACCTCGGCAACCACCAGCCCGGGCTCGAACCGGGCTCCGGCCGCGAACCGTCGGCGCCCCGCACCGGCCCCAAGACCAAAGAACAGCGGCGGGCCGAGGCCGAGGCGCGCGCCGCGAAATCCGCCGGCGCGAAGCAGCTCCGCCACCGCGTGGCCGAACTCGAGCGGGAAATCGGCGACCTTGAGACGCGCCAGGGCCAGCTTACGGCCGAGCTCGAGGCGCCCGAAACCTACACCGAGGCTGGCAAGCCCGCGGCCCTCAACCGCGAACTCAGCGGCGTCGTGGACCGGCTGCACGCCGCCACCGCCGAATGGGAGACCGCCGCCGCCCAGCTCGAAGCGCTCGAGAAGGCGTAGGAGGAGCCTGTCGGACTTCGCCGACAGTCTCCTTACAAATTGCGGACGCCATTTGGGATTTCTAGATTCCGCAGTTGAGGCGTCCACTCCTCGTAGCCGCGAGCGTGAGCGAGTGGATTTCGCCGGATCCAATCCCCTCAATCCTTTTGGCTTGGCTTCGAAAACCGATTCTCGGGAGTTGAAGGGTGCCGCATGGGGTCCCATCTGACCTTTTGCCCTGCCGGCAGCTGACCGGACTTCGCGGAAGTCGGGTGAAAATGTCGTCTCGACCCGGACCGGAGCCTCGGACGTGAATCCGGCCATGCACGTCCTTTCGCTCTACCTCGATACGTCGGTGATCGGCGGTTACTATGACGCCGAGTTCATGGCCGACACCNNAGGACGTGCTCGACGTGAGCGTGGAAATGGAAAACCTGGCGGCCGCCTACATGATTCAAAAGATCGTGCCCGCCGGTTTTGCCGACGACGCGCAGCATGTCGCGGTTTGCTCGGTGGCGCAAATTGACTATCTCGTCAGTTGGAATTTTAGGCACCTGACCAACGTGCACCGCGAATCCGGCTTCAACACCGTGAATCTCTTGCAAGGCTACCGGCCCGTGCGCATAGTGGCGCCAACCTTCCTCATCCATGGCCACGAAGAAGAAGCACTTTGACGCGGTGGCAGCTTCCCGCCGCTGGCGCGTCGAGACCGGCAAATGCCTCGCAGCGATGACGCCCGAGGAACGTCGCGAGCATCTGCACCGCACGACCGACGCATTTTTCGCGAAGAAGCCGACCCGCCGACTCGCTCCTGCGCACCGTTAAGGCTGCCTCCGCTCGGGTCGGCAAGAATACGGCTGCGCGTGGGCAATACTTCCAACGCCATGCTGCGCAAATGGCTCATTCCGCATTTGCCGCGACTGATCGCGCTCATCGGCCAGGGCTGTCGGTTGAAGTCCGCTGAGCCGCCTCCTTCCGTTTGCTGAACCCCAAACCCCAAAACCTGCCCCTGTCCGATCGGACCCGAGACCATTTTTTGGTCTCACGCACTGCTACGCATAAGTCCGTCCCAGATGGCGCCAGCCATTTGCCAAGGAGCGTGGAGGGCGAAGCCCGACAGGCTCCTGTCAGGGGCGGATGATCGACACCCGGTTGCCGGAGCAGCGGACGTCCACGCGGTCGCCCTTGGGCGAGCGGGCGGAGAAGCCGCCCTCCGAGACGACGAGGTCCGCGACGCCGGGTTGCTTCCTTGCGCTGGCGAGAGCAGATTGCGCGGCGCGCCGTGCGGTGGCAGGCGAGTCGAAATTGAGGATCAGATCCTGGCGGCCCGGGCCATCTACAACAAGCCCTTCGCCGATTTCGAACCAATCGGCGGCGTCGGTGGCCGTCAGATTCGAGAATCCAATCTTCCCCCGGAAGTATTTCCGCACTTCCCGGCCGCCGGCTGGAGTCTCGGCAAACCACCCCGGCAGGACGCCGTCGCGCGGAAGGAGCGCCGCAAGCGAGGCGGCGAGGCGGTCGACCTCGGCCTGGGTGGCAGTGTCAGTCTGCGCCCCGGTGACCGTGGCAAAGTACGGACCGCTCCAAAACGCGACGTAGTATCCAAAGCGCAGCGAACCCTGTCCGAGCGTGCCGCGGGCGAATTCGCCTGTTTGCATGAGCGACCACACGCCGTACGCCGCTGGGGCGTCGGCCATTTCGTAGAGCTCGATCTGGATGCTGCTGCGCGCGGTGTTCTCGAGCTGCCACGAGACGGCGCGGACGAAGCCGTACTCCTGATAGAGTTCCGCCCCGCCGTCGATCAGGTCGAAGAGATTGTCGCGCTGAGCGACGCGCGCCGGCTCCGGAGCGGTCCAACCCTGGGCGGGCTGCAGGCGGGCGACGATCGCCGCCGGGTCTTCAGCCGCTCCGGCGACAAGAGCCAGGGTGAAAACGAGGGCTGCGAGGCGGCGCATCGGAAGGCGGGGTCCGAATTCAGAGCTGCGCCTCGCGCACGGTGAGCCTGCCCAGATCGGGTTCGCCGATCCCGTGTGCGGCGGCCAGCCCGATCATCGCCACCTTGTCGGCGGTCAACCCGAGCAGCGTGACTCCGTAGGCGTCGACGGAAACGGGGTTCGCACCGACGAGGACCTTGTTGGCGCGCTTCAATTCGCCGGGCCCGGCGGGGCCGTTGGTCCGAAGAAACTCGGTGCCGTCGACGACGACCAGATCGGGTCGGCGGACGAGGTTCACGTCGGCGATGCACTGCGAGAGGAATGCGACGTCATCGTATTCGCCCTTCGCTCCGGAGCCCTGGTGAAAGAACTGGTTGGTGCTGCGGTGGCACGCACCCATGAAGTTCTTCAGGGCGCCCGTGTAGCCGGTGCCGGCGTGGTGCTTGGCGATCGGGAGGTCGATCAGCACGTCGCTGTCGAGGGCGGTGCGGTTGACCCTGGCCTTCTTCAACGAGTGACCGCGCGGGATTTCGATCTCCGCCCAGTTGCCCGGGTTGCGGCGTGGAGCGGAGGTGAGCCGGGGGAGCGTCGCACCGCGGGGCGTCCGGGACCAATAGTCGGCGGCGGGGTCGATGACGTAGGTGATCTCGCCCGCGCCGGCGTCGAGGAGCAGCTGGAGCACGGCTAGGGTGACGTCGGGCGAGGTGAAAGAGCCCGGCTTGCGCCACCAGCTCGGGGCGTTGATGAGCAGGCCCACCTTTGCGCCGGGCTTCACAAACCGGCCGATGCCCCCGGCCAGTTCGACGGCGCGAAGCGTGGCGGCAAAGGCGTCGGCCCCTTCGATGACGGCGAGGTCGGGAACGCCGGGCGAAGGAGCGGGCGTTCGAGGGGAGGGCGAAGCGGCGGGCGTCGATTCTGCGAGAAGCGAGGGGACCCAGCGGACCCCGGCGAGGGCGGCGGCACCGAGCACGGCGGTGCGGCGGAGAAATTCGCGGCGGTGCATCAACGGATGAAAGAGCAAAAGTCTGATCTTTGCCATCTTTCTCCGGCAGGGACGATCCGGAGGCGGAATTTGCGGTTTGGCTCACTTGAGCTTCTTGGCGAGTGCGGGGGCGGGATCGCGCCCAAGCGACACCCGCCAGCCCGCCTTCTCACAGGCCTCTCCGAGTCACTCCAGGAACGCCGTCCGCGTCGTCGCGGCACAAAACAGATCCGTCCGGCAGTTTCCACGGTTGATAACGTGGTAGATTCCTCCCCCCAGATTCCAGTCGCAGTTTTCGCGCCATGGCCCCTCAACCGCTCCAACCTCTGTTGCCAACCACAAACCACAAATCCCGTCCCCTTCGGATCTGGCTGGCAACCGGACGAGCGACACGACCGGCGGCGCCGTGACCGGCTACACCGCTGGGTTTCTCAATCAGTACACCCTGATCACCGGAAACCTGGCCGAGGGCGCGCCACAGTACGATGCGGATGGCAACTTGACGCAGGATGGCACTTGGACCTACTCCTACGACGGTGAGAATCGCCTCGAATCCATGAGCCGCTCCGGCCAAACGCTGACGTTCGCCTACGATTACATGGGCCGGCGGATACGGAAGACAGTGACGGGCGCCGCGGCGTCCGACACGAAATTCCTGTGGTCGGATTGGGAACTGGCGGCGGAGCTGGCCGCCGACGGCTCGACGGTCAACCGCAGCTTCGTCTGGGGTCCGGATTTTTCGGATGCGAATGGCAGCGCCGGTGGCGCCGGTTCGCTGCTCGCGCAGATCGACGGCGGCACGGTCGCCTTCGCGATGCCGGATGCGTTGGGCAATATCGTCGGCTACATGAGCAGCACTGCCGGCATGCTCAACGCGGAGGTGGAGTATTCGCCCTATGGCCGGGTGCTCGCGTCCGCCGGCGCGGTGTCGAGTTATCCGTTTGGGTATTCCGGACAATATACGGATTGGGAAACGGGGTTGGTTTATTACGGCCTGCGGTTCTACAGCCCGAAGCACGGGCGGTTCGTCAACCGCGATCCGAGCGAGGAGGCGGGCGGATTGAATTTGTATGCGTTCGCCGGCAACGGGCCGACACGCGGCTGGGACACGCTCGGCTTGTATGATAGCAGCGTCAACGGCGATCCCGTTACGTATGCCTACAATTTGTGGGTTAAAGCAACTCACGATACTGAGGTTACGAACTATAGCCCCTCTTCATCTGTAGAGGACACGGATGCGTTCATTTGGGCTTGGCACGGTATGCAGACCAGGCTGTCGACGCCCGGTGACGTCATCAGGGGATACGCAGTAATATCGGTGGTTTACGGGCCAGACGGGAAAAGGACGGAGACCCGCATGGACGCCTTTGGTAACACATACACATACACAGACCCAAACAGCCAAGCCTCAAACAATA
>PMKA01000213.1 GCA_003157575.1 Opitutia bacterium | reverse complement strand
CGCGTCGGCATCCATGAGCTCATGGAGATCAACGACGAGCTTGTCGAAGGCATCAACCGGAAGTGCGAGACCGCGGAATTGAAGCGCATCTCGACCCGCCACGGCATGCGGACGCTGCACCAGGACAGCATGCAGAAGGTAAAGGACGGCATCACGACGTTTGAGGAGGCGCTGGCCACGGTGCCGCCCGACCTTTAACCCCGGCAGGAAAGCGAGCACCGATGTCGAGCTACTGGTCTGAGTTTCTGATTGTCGCCGCGGTCCATCTCGTGGCGCTTGTGAGTCCGGGGCCGGATTTTGCGATTGTGCTCCGTCAGAGCGTGACGCTGGGCCGGCGGCCCGCGATATGGACGAGCGTCGGGATCGGCACGGGCATCTTTTTGCATGTGGCCTATTCGCTTCTGGGAATCGGCCTGCTGGTGCGGAGCTCGGTCCTCGCGTTCAACATTCTCAAATGGCTCGGGGCGGCCTATCTCGCGTGGATCGGGCTGAAGGCGCTCCGCGCGAAACCGTTTGCGGAGGGTTCCCCCGCCGCTGGAACGGGCGCGGGCGGAGTCCCGGAGATTCCCGGACGCCGCGCGGCTTTTGTCACAGGCTTCCTCACCAACGCGCTCAACCCGAAGGTGACGTTGTTCTTCGTGGCCCTGTTCTCGATGGTCATCAATCCCCGTACGCCTGTGCTCGTCCAGGGCCTCTATGGCGTCTGGATGGCGGTCGTCACCTTGGTCTGGTTCGTCCTTGTTTCGTTGTTCTTTTCGCACGACAGGGTGCGCGCGGCGTTTCTCCGGTGCGGACATTGGTTCGAACGGGTCATGGGCGTGGTCCTGCTCGGCCTCGGCGTGCGTCTGGCGCTTGCCACGGCGAAATAGCCGGACGCGCAACGGGTCAGACGTACACGCCGCCACCGAGGAGCCGTTCGCCCTCGTAAAAGGCGAGGATTTGTCCGGGGGCGAGGCCGCGCTGCGGCGTCCGGAAACGAATCATCGCGGTGCCGTCGCTCTGCGGGTGGAAGTCCAGCGGAACCCTCGGATCCCTGTAGCGGACCCGACCCTCCATCGCACGCACTTCCGTTACAGGTTCTCCGATCCAGCTCAAGGCTTCCACACGGATATCGGGAACGAAGAGTCCGGGCGCCTCCGGCGTGTCGAAGGCGACAAGCAGGGCGTTGTCGGCGGCCCGTTTGCCGACCACGACGTAGGCTTTGAAATCGGTGTTGGAGGGGATGCCGATGCCCTTGCGCTGGCCGCTGGTGTAGTAGTGCAGGCCGCGGTGACGGCCGATCTCCTTGCCGTCCGTCGCCCGCACGATCGGGCCGGGGGAGTCCGGCACATAGGCGCGGAGGAAATCCTGCATCTTCACTTCGCCGATAAAGCAGATGCCCTGGCTGTCCTTCTTTTTTGCGGTCACAAGACCGTGGTCGGCGGCGATGGCGCGCAGCTCGGGTTTTTGAAGATGCCCGATCGGAAAACGCGCATCGCGGAGCTGCTCCTGGGATAACAGCGCCAGGAAGTAGGACTGGTCCTTGTTCTTGTCGGCGCCTTCGAGGAGAGCGAAGGTTTTTCCCGCGTCCGGGGAGGCGTCCGGATCGCATAGGGACTGCGCCCCTGTGGAGACGGCTCCTTCAGATGAGCCGGCGGGCGTTGCTGCGCGCGAGAATGCGGCCGGCAGCCCGGTCCGCCGTGCGTAATGGCCGGTTGCAACCGCCTCGAAGCCTTCGCCTTTCGCGTACGCGCGAAACACTCCGAACTTGATTTCGCGGTTGCACATGACGTCCGGATTTGGCGTGAGCCCCCGGGAATAACCGTCGAGCAGGTAGTCGACGACGAGGCGGCGGTAATCCCGCATCAGGTTGACGACGCGGAACTCGATGCCGATCTGCTCCGCGACGGCGCGGGCATCCCCGATGTCGTGCATCCACGGACAGTCGCCCGGAAGGTTCTCCTCGTTGATCCAGTTCTTCATGTAGGCGCCGACGACATCGACCCCCTGCTGCTTGAGGAGGAGCGCGGCGACGCTGCTGTCGACCCCGCCGGACATGGCGATCAGGATTCGCATCGGAAGAGCACCTAGGAAAACCGGTTTCCGTGCGACCGCAACGGAAAGACTTGAAACTGCGGTTTGCGTCCGGATGAAGGCCGACGAGATCGAAGGTTCCGTCCCGTCACCTGCGGCCCCCGGGAGGTTGTCGGAACGCGAGTCCTACGGCCTCCTCAATTGAACACCATGTGGGCCTCGGAAGACTGGCTGATCTGAATATATATATCGTCGAACATCAGAAGACTGATCGTCTCATCGAGGACCTCGGTCGCCTGCTTGAAGACGGGTTCGTTCACCGACCCCAGCACAACGATCGCTCCGGAAGTCGATTTTGTGGTCAACGGGGTCGAAATCGAGCCAACCTGGACCTGCTTCACGAGGCCATTGGTCGACCGGTGATAAACCCAGACCTCCGCCTTGCCCGACGGCGCCTTCATCGGCCTTTTCTCAACCGGCTCCCCCATGATGCGTTTCACCTCCGCTGCGGTCATTCCCTTCTTCAGGGCGGTTTCAGGACGGACTATGGCGGTCTTTGCCGGGGAGGTTTCCGGGCGGCCACCCGTTGCTGAAGAAGGCGGCGGCGCTGTGGCGCACCCCGCCAGAAGGGCGATCACGGCGGCAGAAAACAGGGATGAGGCGCGAAGATTCATGGAAGGAGTCGTCTTTTGCATGCATAACACCGCTGTTGGGGAGGTCCCTTCAAGTCAATTCAGCCTACTTCAAGCTTGGCGTCCTGCGCCTGTCTCGATGATGTTCTGGTCCTCGAATGAGCGTGCATGAACAGCGGATCGCCCAGGCGTGGCTGGAAGCGCCGGATAGCGGTGTCATTGAGCTGACCCGCGACTGGACGGACGTTGCGATGCCGCCGCTGTCCCTGGGCCCCGGCGGGCCGCCTTTCGCGAGGCTGGCGCGGGTGCCGGACCACACGTTCGGCTGCGAGAGCGGGTTCTTTGTGAACGCGTTCCACGAGATCTTTTTCTTCATCCAACTCGCCCATCATCCCGAGGTCGATCCCGCCACGACGGGCGTGTATCTGGCGGGCGACTTCAACGGCTGGCAGCAGGCGGTCGGCAACCCGGAATGGCAGCTGCTGCCGGCATCGCTCGACGGGGAGCGCGTCCTGCTGTTCGCGGCGCCCGCCGGACGCTTCTTTTCCGAGCCGCCCCAACGCTTCAAGTTCGTCACCGGCGCACACCGGTGGCTGGCCGTTCCGGCGCAGGCGGTCAACGCGGTCCGCGATGACTTTGGCAACTACAATTTCGCGATCGATCCTGCGCGCACCGGCAGGCATCTTTTCCGGTTCACCACGGCGGCCCCCATCGACCTGACCGAGGCGCTGGCGGTGACGTGGAGCGACGACGCCGGCGCCGGGCAGGCGCCGTTGCGTCCGGGCGGGTTCTTCTTCCAGCTCAAGAGCCACGTTCCGATGGGTGCGACGATCGGGGGCGGCGAGACCACCTTTCGTCTGTTTGCGCCGCGCGCCGGCCGGGTGCGTCTGCTGCTGGGCGCCGAACTGAAGCAGCTGGATGCAGCGGCGGCGTACGACATGGACCGGCGGAGCGACGGGGCGTGGGAGGCGCGTCTGGACGGCAACCTGCACGGCTGGTATTACTGGTACACTGTCGACGGTCCGAAGAACGCGTTCGGTTTCTTCGACAAGGAGCGGCGCATCCTCGATCCCTATGCGCTCGCGACCGTCAGTCGCGAGGGTCCGGGGATCGTCATCGACCGCGCGAAGATCGCCCGGCCCGAGCGGAGCTTCCGCCCGCCCGCCTGGCAGGACATGGTGATCGCGGAGGCGCATGTGCGCGATCTCGTCGCGCTTGCGCCCGTCAAATTGCGGGCGGACGAACGCCTGGGTTTCACCGGCCTGAGGAAATGGGTTGAAAGTCCGGAGTTCCATCTGTCGCGGCTGGGCGTCAACGCGGTCGAGCTCCAGCCGGTGCAGGAATTCGACAG
Source organism: Opitutia bacterium (assembly GCA_003157575.1). Lineage (GTDB taxonomy): Bacteria > Verrucomicrobiota > Verrucomicrobiia > Opitutales > Opitutaceae > Fen-1467. The sequence continues at coordinate 7,352 of PMKA01000213.1, read as the reverse complement.
TGCGACGCGCGAGGAATACCATTGGGGATACATGCCGGTGAACTGGTTTGCGCCTGCGAGCGCCTATGCGCTTGCCCCGGAACAGGCGTCCCAGATCCGGGAGTTCCAGGATCTCGTGGCGGCGTTCCACCGGCGCGGCCTGGCGGTGCTTCTCGACGTCGTCTACAATCACGTCGGCCTTCCGGGACATCTCGGGCGGATCGACAAGCTCTACTATTTCGAACAGGACCGCGAGGGCAGCCTCACGAACTGGAGCGGCTGCGGCAACGATCTGCGCGCGGGCGCCGCGATGGCGCGCCGGCTGATCGTCGACAGCCTCACGCACCTGGTGGAGGCGTACGGGGTCGACGGATTCCGGTTCGACCTGGCGGAGCTGCTCGGGGTGGAGGTGTTGCGCGAGATCGAGGCGGCGCTGAAACGGGTGAAGCCGGATGTGGTGTTGATCGCGGAACCCTGGAGCTTCCGGGGCCACATCGCGCGCGACCTGATGTCCACGGGCTTCGCGTCATGGAACGACGGATACCGGGACTTTCTCCACGAATATGTGCTGGGGCGCGGAACGCCGGAGAAATACGCGTATTTTGTGAAGGGGTCGCCGGACTCTTTCGCGGCGTGGCCGGCGCAGACGGTCAATTACACCGAGTCGCACGACGACCGGACATGGATCGACGCGATCACGGAGAACGCCGGCTGCAACGGGCGGCAGCCCACGCTCGACGACTGCCGCCGCACGCACCTGATGTGCGCGATCCTGATGACCTCGACCGGCATGCCGATGCTTGCCGCGGGGCAGGATTTCCTGCGTTCGAAACAGGGGGTGCGGAACACCTACCAGCGCGGCGACCTGAACGCCCTGGATTACCGGAGGGTTTACCAGTTTCCCGCCACGCACGCCTATTTCGCCGCGTGGATCGCCTTCCGGCGCGGGGAGCGCGGGCGGCTTTTCCGGCATTTTTCCCGGCCCGGCGAAGGCTTCTTCCGGTTCTGGTTCGCCGCGGACTCGAGCGCGGCGGTCACGCTTTACAATGCGGACTGCAGCCAGGGCCGGCTGCAGCTGCTTTTTGCCGTCAATCCGACGCTCCAGGATGTTGAGATCCCGCTGGGGGACCGCGCCCGTTCCGGCTGGCGGCAGCTGGCCGACCAGGAGCGTTTCTTCAGGGCGGGCGACTGCGAACCCGCCCGGCCCGTCGAGGAGGTGTTGTTCGTTCCGGCGCTCGGCTGCGGCCTGTGGATGACGGAGTAGGGGCGGGCGGCGGCCGTCCGCAGCCCGGAGATTTGCGGACTCGACCGTCACCCGAGGCTGGACAAAGTGGGCGGGTGCGCGCTTCTTCAAGCTCCGGTGAAGATCTCAAAATCTGATTTGAAATCGCTGCTGACGGCCCAGCAGAACCAGCCCCACGGCATCCTGGGCATGCATGCGGCGAAGAGCGGCCGGAGCAGCGGGCTGGTCGTCCGGGCATTGATTCACGACGCCGCGGAGTGTTCCGTCATCGACGCCCGCGATTCCGCCGCCCTGATGGCAGGCGGGGCGGCGCGCTGGCCGATGACGCAGCTGGCGCCGGAGGGTCTGTTCGAGGTCTTCATCCCGGGTGCGGAGGAGGTTTTCCGCTATCAACTGCGGGTCAAGCTCCACAACGGCGGGATGCGGCAGGGATACGATCCCTATTCGTTCCTGCCCACGCTCGGCGAACAGGACGTCTTTCTTTTCAACGAGGGCAACGAGCACAGGATCTACCAGAAGCTGGGCGCCCATCTGCGTGTGATCGACGGCGTGCCGGGTGTGGCGTTTGCGGTCTGGGCGCCGACGGCGCGGCGCGTTTCCGTCGTCGGCAATTTCAACCGGTGGGACGGACGGTATCACCCCATGCGGCTGCTCGGCGCCTCCGGGATTTGGGAACTGTTCATCCCCGGTCTCGGCGAGGGCGAGGTGTACAAGTTCGAGATCTGGGATTTTCGCGGAGACATTCACCTGAAGACCGACCCCTACGGCACGGCCTTTGAGGCGCCGCCGAACAACGCGTCGATCGTCTGCAACACCCGCCGGCATCCGTGGGGCGATGCGGCGTGGCTGGAAAGGCGCAACGAGCAGGCGGGGCAGCTGGACAGGCCGATTTCCATCTATGAGGTGCACGTCGGCTCATGGAAGCGCGTGGTCGAGGATGCGGGGCGGCCGCTGACCTACCGCGAACTGGCGCCGGCGCTGGCCGACTACGTCTGCGAGATGGGCTACACGCATGTCGAGCTCATGCCGCTGGCGGAACATCCGTTCGAGGGGTCCTGGGGTTACCAGGTGACGGGTTTTTTTGCGCCGACGTTCCGGTACGGCACTCCGGAGGACTTTGCGTGGTTTGTGGACCATCTGCACCAGCGCGGCATCGGCGTCCTTCTCGACTGGGTGCCGGCGCATTTTCCTCGCGACAGCTTTGCCCTTGCGGAGTTCGACGGGAGCCACCTGTACGAGCATGCCGATCCGCGGCAGGGGGCGCATCAGGACTGGGGCACGCTGATCTTCAATTACGGACGGAACGAGGTGCGCTGCTTCCTCGTGGCAAGCGCCCTTGCCTGGTTCGACCGTTACCACATCGACGGGCTGCGCGTGGACGCGGTGGCGTCGATGCTTTACCTCGACTATTCGAGGAGGGAGGGGGAGTGGATTCCGAACAAGTTCGGCGGGCGCGAGAACATCGAGGCGATCGCCTTTCTGCGGCAGGCAAACGATCTGGTGCACGAATATTATCCGGGCGCGCTGATGATTGCCGAGGAGTCCACGTCGTTTGCAGGCGTGACAAAGCCGACGAAGGACGGGGGCCTCGGCTTCGACTTCAAGTGGAACATGGGCTGGATGCACGACACCCTGCGGTATTTCTCAAAGGAACCCATCCACCGGAAATGGCATCAGAACGACCTGACGTTCGGCATGCTTTACCAGTACGCCGAGAATTTCATCAGCGTCTACTCGCACGACGAGGTCACCCACGGCAAGGCGTCGATGCTCTTCAAGATGGGAGGCTGGCACATCCCGGAGAAGGCGGCGAATCTGCGCGCACTTTATGGTTTCATGTGGGGCTGGCCCGGCAAGAAGCTGCTTTTCATGGGGAGCGACTTCGGCCAGTCGCATGAGTGGAACCACAATGCGAGCCTCGACTGGCATCTGCTCCAGTACGGCGACCACGAGGGGGTGCGGCTGCTTGTGCGCGACCTGAACCGGCTTTACGCGAGCGAGCCGGTGCTCAGCCGGAACGACCTGAACCCCCATGGCTTCCGCTGGGTGTCCTGCAACGACGCCGAGGCGAGCGTTATCGCCTGGCTGAGGCTGGATCCGCTGGAGCAGGTGATCTTCGCCGTCGTCGGACACTACACGCCGGTGGAGCGTCCCGGGTACCGCATCGGCGTGCCGCGCCGGGGGTTCTGGAAGGAAGTCATCAACACCAACAGCAGCTATTACGGCGGCGGCGGCCTTGGGAACGACGGCGGCAGGATGACGGAGGATGTCGCCTCGGACGGTTTCGAGCAGTCGCTGCTCCTCACGCTTCCGCCGTTGAGCACGACGATCTTCAAGTGGACCGCCGGGTGAGCACGCGCCGGGCGGGGACGGGCTGCCGTCAGGCCATGCGCCGGATGAGCCGGTAGGTTGCCATCATGCCGCGGTTCTTCACCTCGATCGTCCCGCGGTCCTCGAAGACAAAGCGGCCGGCGAGCAGGGCGTGGGTGGACGCCGAGACCTGGATCATGCCCGGCTGACCCTGGGATTCCATGCGGCTGGCGACGTTGACCGTGTCGCCCCAGAGGTCGTAGGAGAACTTCTTCGTTCCAATGATCCCGGCGACGACGGGACCGCTGTTGAGCCCGACGCGGAGGCTCAGGTCGATTGAATTGCGGCGGTTGAAGTGCTGCAGCACCTCCAGCATGTCCAGGGCCATCCAGGCGCAGCGCTCTGCGTGTTCGGGATCGGGGGTGGGGATGCCGCCGACGACCATGTAGGAATCGCCGATGGTCTTGATCTTTTCCAGCTGATAGGTCTCGGCGAGCTTGTCGAAGCCGGAGAACAGGTCGTTGAGCAGCTGGACAGTGCGGCTCGGCGCCATGTTGGCCGAGAAACTGGTGAACCCGACGATGTCGGCGAACACAACGGTCGCATCGCGGAAGCTGTCGACAATGGTGCGCTCCCCCTGTTTGAGCCGGTCGGCGACCGCTTTTGGAAGAACGTTGAGCAGGAGGCGGTCGGAATTGGCGCGCTCGGCCTGGAGTTCGGCCAGATAGGCCTGTTCCTGGTCGCGCAGCCGTTTCTTTTCAAGCGAAGCGTTGATGCGCGCATGCAGGATCACCGGATTGAACGGCTTCGGCACATAGTCCTCCGCGCCGGCCTCGATGCATCGCACGGTGCTGTCAACGTCGTCGAGCGCGGTGAGCATGATGACCGGCAGGTGGCGGATCTTGGGGTCTGCCTTGATGAATTCGAGCGTGTGAAAGCCGTCCAGCTCGGGCATGATGATGTCGAGCAGAACGAGGTCGAAGCTTTGTTGTTTGAGGAGTTCGAGCGCCACGCGGCCGTCCTCGGCCGTTGCGACGCTGAATCCCGAGCGCTGCAGCCTCCGGGCCATCATCTCGCGGTTCATCGCGTCGTCGTCGACCACAAGCAGGCTGCCGCTCATCTGTGCGCCGGACGTGCCGGGAAGACCGCCGGAGGCGGCGGTTTTCAACGGCTGGCTGGCGGCGCCGAGCACGGAGGGCAAGGCGCCACCCGGTTTGCCGAGGTCGATCCGGTGCCCGAAATCCTCGCTTTCGAACAGACGGTGCAGGTTGTAGGCCGCCTGGTTGATGCGTTTGAAGTCGCTTACGAGCTCGGGTTTGCCGAGCTGCACCGCGGCCTCCTGGCAGAGCAGGCTGTTGCCGACGATCGCGTTGAGCGGCGCGAGCATGTCCCGGCGCATCGCGAGCAGATCGATCTTGCCGGTTTCGATCTTCCACGGGGCCAGCGCATCGTTGAAGAGGGCGAGGAGCTGGCCGCCGGCCGTATGGATCTTCTTGAGGCCGGCCATGAGACGGGCCGAGTCGCCCTCGTCGATCGACTCCATCAGCATTTCGCTGTAGCCGATGATCTGGTTGAGCGGAGTCCGCAGCGCGTGGCGGAGCTGGGTGAGCGTTTCGAGATCGTTGGCCTGCAAAGCGCGCAAAAAAGGGCTTATCGTCCCCGGCGCGCAGGACGACGCTCGTTCACTCCCGGAGGAGGGTTCGCTCATGGGGTGGCGGACGGGGGATTTTTCAGCAGCGCGTCGATCTTGCCGAGAAGCCGGGGCAGATCCACCGGTTTGGTGTCATAATCGTTGCAGCCCGCCTGGAGGGCCTTGTCGCGGTCGCTCATCATCGCGTGCGCAGTCAGCGCGATGATGGGGATGACGGCGGTGGCCGGATCGGCCTTCAGCTGCCGGCTCGCCTCCCATCCGTCGATGACGGGCAGGCTCATGTCCATCAGGATGAGATCAGGGCGTTCTGCGCGCGCCATCGCCACGCCGGCGGCGCCGTCGACGGCGATGATGGTGACAAAGCCCCGGCGTTCCAGGCGCCGCGAGAGCATGTCCCTGTTCATTTCGTTGTCTTCGACGATGAGGAGTTTCGCCATGATGCAAACGGACCGAACTTGGGGCTAGGGAGCTTGCGGCACAGGGGACTGGGAGCCGCTCTGCCGTTTCAACATGTGTTGATTTATGGTTTCCCGGACCTCCCGGAGCAAGTCTTCTCGGGCGAACCGGCCCTTTTGGAAGATGCGCTCAACCTGCCCGCGGAGCACATCCTGCGCCTCGCTGTTGAGGTCAAGGGAGCTGACGACCACAACGGGAATCTTCGACCACTCGGCGTTCGGCCGGATCTGCCGGAGGAAATCGAATCCATCCATCTCGGCCATGATCAGGTCGAGGATGATCAGGTCGGGAAGCACGCCGCTCTGGAGCACATCGATGGCCTCGCGACCGTTGGAGGCTTCGCGCACGTGGATGCCCTCCTTTTGCAGCATCCGGACAACGAGTTCCCGCGAAGGCGGATCGTCCTCCACGACCAGCACGGTGCTGCTCGGCTTGGGCGAGCGGTGCCGCTCGAGGACCGGAAGCAGCTTCGACGCGTCGATCGGTTTTGTCAGATATTCCGCGGCGCCGATGGCAAAGCCCATCTCCTTGTTCTGGAGCATCGTCAGCAGGATGACGGGGACGTCCTGCACGCCCGGCGTCGCCTTCAGCTGGGAGAGCAGCGACCAGCCGTCCGCGCCTGCCATGAGGATGTCGAGGATGACGATGTCGGGATGGTATTCGGCGGCGAGGCGCAGCCCCTCCTTGCCGTTGCGGGCGATCCGCGTCGAATATCCTTCGCGGGTGAGCATGTTGGTGAGGACGCCATGCACCGACTCGTCATCGTCGATGACCAGGACGCGGCCCTTGGGGGCGGGCGCCGGAGCCGGCTTCTGTTCCTTTTCGACGATGGCATAGGGCGAACGCGCGGGCTTTACGCGGGCCGGCACCCGCAGCGTGAACGTCGAGCCGGCGCCGGGGGCGCTCTTGAGGATGATGTCGCCTCCCATCATCTGGGCGAATTGCTTCGAGATCGCCAGGCCCAGCCCCGTGCCGCCGAACTTGCTAGAGGTGGAGGCATCGGCCTGGGTGAACGGCTTGAAAAGGCGCGCCTTCTGTTCCTCGTCCATGCCGATGCCCGTGTCGATCACGTGCATGCAAACCCACACCTGGTTGTCGACCGTCTCGCGCTCGATCTTCAACTCGATGCGGCCGTTCTCAGTGAACTTGCTCGCATTGCTCATCAGGTTGAGCAGGGTCTGCCGGATCTTGGTGGAATCGCCGAACATCGTGCTGATCGCCGGATCGCAGCTTATGACCAGCTCGTTCTTGCGTTTTTCCACGAGGGGGGCGATCGTGCTCGTGACCTCGTGAACCAGGATTTGGAGGTCAAATGTCTCAAGGTAGAGCTGCATCTTTCCGGCCTCGATCTTGGACAGGTCCAGCACGTCGTTTATCAGACCGAGCAGGTGGCGGGCGGCGCTGAGGATCTTCTGCAGGTCGTCGGCACGCGTGCTGTCGCCTGCGTCGTTGGCATCCTCCATGAGCATCTCGCTGTAGCCTATGATGGCGTTCATCGGCGTCCGGAGCTCATGGCTCATCTTCGCGAGGAACGCGCTCTTCGCCTGGTTGGCCTCCTTGGCGGCGACCACTGCGCGCTCCAGTTCCGCCGTGCGCGCCGCGACCTTTTGCTCCAGCTGTTCGTTGACCTCGCGCAGGCTCTCGCGGGCCTCCTCGGCGTTCCGCCTGGCCACCTCAAGTTCGGCGTTCCGCTGCTCGATCGTCTGGACCATG
>PMKA01000317.1 GCA_003157575.1 Opitutia bacterium | reverse complement strand
ATCGAGCAGGCGCACGATGCCGTACCCCCAGGCATCCAGGTTGTTGATGGGGCTCAGATCGGAGATGGTGCCCTCCGCCGACAATTCAACGGTGCCGGTGGAGGACGGCGACAGGTTCAGGCTTCCCGCAATGTCCAGGGCGCCCGAGAACGCGGTGACCTTGAGCGTCGCCGGGGCGAGCGTCGTCATCGTCTTGAAATCCTTCAGGTTGTTCTCGTCCAGACGGAGCCAGGGCCGGGAATAGGAGGCATTGGAGCTTGAGTAGAGGAGCACCGAATTGAGCCACGAGTAGAGTATGCCGTCGGGTGCATTTTCGGAAAGGAGCACCGAACCGGTAAGCGAGGAGACCTCGACTTCGTCGGACGTGTCGAAGGTCGAGAAGTAGGTCTTGTCCCAGACTGTGTTGCTGATCCCTGCCGGCAGCAGGAACGGATTTGCCACAGGACCCAACTCCAGATCGTCCGCCGCCTGGACGCTAAAGCTGCCGTCGCCGACAAAGAGCGTGGTCGGCAGCCACGTCGTAGACGCCGTCTTAATGCGGCCGAACGACCGGGTCGAATTCGTCAGGATGCTCCGTCCTGCCGTGAGGGAACCCTCGCCGCGCTCGACGTAATAGACGCCCCCGTTGATGTCGCGACCGGCTTTCACCGACAGGTCGCCCCCGCCAAGCTCGCACAAATTATCGATATCCGGCTTAAGGACGGTGCCGCTCGCGGTCTTGCCGGTCATGCGGGCATTCGTTGGCACCGCGGCATCCACATTGAGAACGTCGCGGCCGGCATTCAGGCTCACGTTGCCCCCGCCAAACGCGCCTATGCCCTCAAAGAAATTGCTGAAATCCGTCCACCACGCCGTCGACATGACCTCCCCGGTGCTGCTGGCCGTCAAGACTCCCAAGTTCTCATCCACCCCGCCCTGGAAGAACAACCCCGTTGCCGGATCCGTGAGGCCGCGCCGGTACAGCCAGTTGGTCGGGAGTTCCTGCTCCGAATCGTCGATCAGGCGGCCGACCGAATCCCGGGTCTTGTGGGCGATGTCCTTCTGGGCCGAGACGCTCACATTCCCGCCGCTGAGAGTGAACTGCGCCGGATAGGCCACCGCCTCCTGGGATGATCCAAGGGGCAGACTGATGTTGTACTGTTGCTCATCCAGCACCGGCACATCGAAAGTCCCGCCCATCGTCGCATCGCTCACCTGTGTGCCCACCGTGTAGATCGTCGCAAACTGGTTGAGCAGCAGGACATCCCTGCCGGCGGCCAAGGTGATGTCACCGGTTCCCGTTCGAACCACCTGGTAATGCCCGGCCACCGCATCGCTCGTCAGGGCGTTGGCGCCGGTCTTGGTGGAGCCGACCCCATTCTGCCCGATGAGCACGCTTCCCGTGCCAACCCCGAGCGATGCGAGCGGCAGCACTTCCTGGAAATCAGCTGCTGTCAGGTCGGCGCCTGCCACAAGGCGATAGCTGGTCGACTCCGAGCCGGCGGCCAGGAGCGGCGCGTCATACGCGGCGCTTGTGAATCCATCGCTCAGCGCTCCGTTGAAATAGAGATTGCCGGCGGCCCTGAGCGTCAAGATTCCGGGTTCGACGACTGCACCCGTCGACGACGAATATCGATTCGCCGCGAGATTCCAATCGGCATACAGCGTCAGGTCGCCGACGGCCGGATTGACCGTTGCAGATCCCGTCAGCTGGTACGTGCCTTTGGAGAGGGCCACCTGCACAGCCGCCGCACCGCTGGAATAGGTGATAGAACCGGCGTCGGAAAGCGTCACGACGCTGTCGGCCGCCACCGTCACAGTCGTCCCTGCAGTGAAGCTCGTCTTTGCACCGGCCATCGTCGTGATGGTTCCCTTGCTGGAAAAACGGATGGTCCCGCCGTTGAGCAGCACAACCGGCGTGCCCGCGGCGATTGAAACGGAACTCTTGCCTGCGCTGTTGAGCGCGATGGTCGTCCCATCCCCGGTCGAAAGGCTGCCTCCGGCCGAGCTTCCCAGCTTCGCGCCGCTGGCCAGCAACAGCGTGCCACTGCCGCTGGCGCTCCCGGTCTTCGCAATGCTGAGGGTCAGGACGCCCGCGGAATCCAGGATGACCGTGCTGCCGGCCGGCAACACAACGTTGGTGCTGGTCGTGGCGAGCGTCTCGACGGTGCCGTCGGGAAGCAGAATCCGGCCGCTGCCCGACGAGGACACGATCTTGCTGGTGGCCGACGTGAGCGTGCTGAGCGTGGCGGAGCCGCCGGAAGGCAGGAAAAGCGTGCTGCTTGTCGTTCCGGCCGCGAGCGTGGCGACGGTCGTCGTTCCGGACGCCGCCGGATTGACGATCTCGGCCCCGGGCCGAATATGGAGCACGGCAGCCAACGCATTGCGCTGCGCGGTGTCGGACTGGCCCGAAAGGAGCCGGCTGGTGATCGTCGAACCTGAAGCGTCGGGAGTAGCCGCATGACTCGTGAACGCCGTGCCGTTTGCCAGAACCGCCGACTCGATGGTATCGATGACTCCGGCCACAGGGACGAAAACCCTTGTGCCTTCGATGACGACACTGGAAGCCCCGGAAATGGTCCCCGTGACGGGCAGCACCGCAACGTCCGATCCGATTGACGCATCCGCGCCCACCGCCACCGGCTGGCCCGCCGCGTCGACCTGGGGCGCGCTGATCAGAACGGTGCCGGAATTCAGACCCGAGGCCGCGTCGACCAGAATTGCCGCGGATGCGGCCGTCGTGGCCGCCACCGGACGCAGCCGCGCCGAGCTTCCGTCGGCGAGCGTGACTTGCACCGACCCGCCCTTTCCGTTTCCCGCGAGCTTCACCGTGCCCGCGTTCGACAAGGTCACCGTCGCCCCGGAAGGCAGCGTGATCGCCCTCCCGGCATCGACCGCAAACACGGTGCCATCAGTCAGCTTATACTTGCCTGATGCACTGAACACGACCGTATTGCCGTCGCCAACTCCGGACGGAAATTCCAGGCTTGCGCCGGACGCAACCGAGATGGACTCCATGCCGACCGTCAGATTGAGGCTGCCCTTGAGGTCGACAACCGCCGAGGCCGACGGCGTGATCGCGTTTCCGTTGGCATCGAACTTCGTTGTCCCGGCCTCCAATTTCACACTGCCACCCTTGCCCGCAGAGTCATAGTCGGCGCCCGAGGCGTCGATGACGGCGGCGGCGGCGACGGTCACGCCACCCCTCGCATCGAGGCTGACCGCACCTCCGGTCGACCCATGGGCGTCGATCTCGCCGGTCACGTCGATCGAACCGCTGTCAGCCGAGAGGGTGAATTGATGGGCCTTGAAAAGCCCGTCGACCGTCACGTCGCCGTTCCTTGCACGGATATCCTGGGTGGAGTCGAATCCACCCGCAAGAAGCCCGGTCGCCAGGAATCCCAGGCTTCCCGACGTGGAGCCGACATCCGCAACGCTGCCCACATCGAGGGAAAAAGACGCGCCTTCGCCAGCCTCCGCGCCTTTGCCAGCCAGACTCCCGGCCAGCGAGAACCGCCCTTTTGTGGCCGATACATCGATGCTTCCGCCCGAGCTCGCATAGGCCTGCCCGGCTCGCGACGTGTCGGCTGAATCGGTCTTGGCTCCGGACACGTTGACCAAACCCGTGGTCCCGATGTTAACGTTGCCGTTGTCAGCCACCAGGCTGATCTCGCCTCCGTCGGTATACTTCGGCAGATCGTAGAAAGTCTTCTCGGCGCCGCTCACGTCGAGCGACCCGGTGACATTGATGTCGCCTGCTCCCGAAACGCCGGTGGAATGCAACGTCAGCGTGCCGCTTGGCAGCGAGATCAGGCTCCCCGCCTTGATGCTTGTTCCTTCCAGGGCGAGCGCCGCGCCAAGGCCCGTGCCGCCCGACGCCCCGGGGGTGCCCGCGACGGAAAGCACGCCGGAGGCGGTCACCGCCAACTGCGCGGCCGTGGCGCCCGTGAACAACGGCGTCGTGAACGTGACGTTGCCCTCGGTGGACAACGCCCCGGTGCCCGTGAAACTCAGGGTGGTGGTCGCGTCGATCGCGAGCTCGCCGTAGCGGTCGATCCGCACATCGCCGCCTCCGAGCGTCACTGAATCGCCCTTGATCTGGAGGATCCCCTGGGTGGCCCCTGCGACAAAGGCATCCGAAGCGGAGGCGCCGGAACTGTTGTCGATCGTGATGTTCTTGCCCGAGATCGTGACGGTGCCTCCGTCGCCATGGATTTCAGGGGTATGCAGGACGAAATCGGACGCCGTGGAATTGCCGAGTTCGCCGCTGCCGTAAAAATCGATCGAGGAGTAACTGAGCAGGGAGAGCGAAGCGCCCGACAATTGAAGCGCGTCAAGGGATGCGCCGGAAAGCACGAGACCCTGGGTCGCCAGCCAATTGCTCTGCGTGCGCAAACTGCCGGCGCCGGGGAATTGGATGCTGATCTGGCCGCTGTCCAGGGCCACCGAGGCGGCGGAAAACGTCGTATTCGGATCCAGCGCCATGCCGTTCGTGGAGTCGAGGATGACGCTGCCGGTCGCACCGTTCGACGCGCCCAGCTTCACGCCTGAAGCGATGTCAAGGGTTGCCGTCGTCGTCTGGTTGACCCCATAGCGCCCGATTTGCGCGTCCGGATCGCTCGTGACGCGGACCACGACCCCATTGCCGCTCCCGGCCACGGCATTGCCGCTTGCGTCGAGCTGGCCGAATATGAGCTTGTCGGCGTCAGTCAACGTTCCCGTCGACGAGATTGCCGCGCCGGCGCCAAGGGTGATATCTGTCTTCGCCGCCAGGATGATGTCAGACCCGCTCAGGACTTCACCGGCATTGGCCAGAGCGAGCTTCCCTGTGGTGACGTCAGTCTCTGCACCATCGGAACCGGACGTGCGATAACCGCCCACCAGGAGGCTTTCGGAGCCGAATTTCGTCAAAGTGCCCGCGGTCAGCACAAGCGGATCCGTCAGACCGAACTCGGCGTCCAGATCTTTGATCGTCGCGGCATCCGTCGTGCTGTCGACAATCAGGATGTCATTCGGACTGCTGATGTCCACCAGTCCGCCCCGCCCCTCGCTGCCAGTTACGACTCCGGCCGTCACGCTGCCGTCGAACTCGATCGTCCCTCCGGCCGCGGCCGTCAGGCGGAGGTAGCCGGCGTCCTTGGGCAGGCGCCACGCCAGAGTTCCATCCGAGGAGGTGCTCGTGCTGAAGAACGTATTGGCGAGGTAGTCGGAATATTGCGCACGGCTCCTCACCACGGAGGTGGACGTGCTCGTCGATGTCGACGACGAGGAGGCGGTGCCGAGGGCAACCTCGAAAGCACTGAGGACCGGCGTGCTTTTGGCCGGAGAGAGCGAGCTGGTGAGATAGCCCGCCACGATCTTGGATCCGTCCGTCTGCACGACTTCCGAGGTCGGCGGAGCTCCGGTCACCGGCGTCACAAGATAAGCGCCCGCGAGCAGGGCGTACCGGGCCGGCAGAATGGTATAATCGCGGGCGCCGTTTCCGTCGCCGAGATCGAGATGAACAACCTCCCCCACGGCATAGGACGTTCCGGCGACATACCCCTTTCCCGAAGCCTGTGTGCCAAACGCGGCATACGGGGCATAGCCGGCTTCGTAGGTGGGAATCACCGCGAAACTCTTGAGACTCGATGCCGCGAGATTGGGCACGTAGGAGGGATCGAGAATATCCGCAGACCCGCCCACGCCCGAGACCCATTGGTACGCATAGAGGTCGCCGCCTCCGCTGATGTCGACGACCGATCCTTTTTCGTCGACGACGCTCCCGGCTGACAATGCCACGGTCTTGGTCGGCGGGCCAAGCGTGGTGATGTCGGTGCCAGTCGGATCATACCAATTGGTGCCGTCCGTGCTGTAGCCGTAGGGAATCGTGATCGCTTCGCCGGTCGTCGGATCGACGGCGGACACGGAAGTCCGGCTCTTTGAACCAAGCGTCAGGAGGGACGTCACCGGAAGGCTCAGCAGCGATCCTGTCAACAGATCGGCAGGCGATCCTGAGACGCTTGTAGGCGCCGTGCCCACTCCGTTCCACCCGAGGTTGATTGTGCCGAACGGAGCACGCAGCACGCCTCCCTGGTCGATGGTGCTCGCATACAACGTCAGGGTGCCTCCTGCAGACAATGGAAGCGACGGCAGCAGGACCTGGCCGTCGCTGTCGAGAACAGGGTTGATCGCGATCGAGCCAGATTTGAGGGTGCCGTTGGCCCCCTTGTAATCGTACGCAGCCAATGTGAAATTGACGGCTGTCGGCGGATAGATCTGCCCGACCGTGAAATCGAGGGAACCGGCAATGTCGACCGTTCCGTCACCGACCAGATCGCCGGCCACCGCCGCGCCATTCTTGACCGTGCGGAAACTCGCAGAGCTGATTCCCTGAAATGAAAGGCTGCCGAGGGAAATCAGACTCTCCGCCTGCACATCCAGCGTGCCCGCCCCGGCGGTGGGAGCGACGTAATACGGTGCGCTCGACGAATCCGTCAGGATGGAAATCTGGGGGGTCGTTCCGCCGTTTGTGGAGACCGGCGATTGAAACGGCAGCCCCAGTGTCACGGACGGGGCGAAGAGGTGTATGCTCTGGGAGCCCGAAACTCCAGCGGTGGAATAGATAAACCCGCTGGTCGCCACAGTCAGACTGCGTCCGGCTCCAAGGCTCACATCGCCATTGAAGACGACATTGCCGCCCAGAGTCAGGCTGGTGAGGCCGCCCACGCTTGAATTCGTCGAGGCGTCCCAGAAGTCGGAGGCCGCGAAATGCCCAAGGCTCGCGACCTCCCCGCCGTCGGAATCGACGATGGCCCGCCCAAGGAGCGAGCCCTCTTCCGGCAGAACCACTTCCTCCTGGGTCACCTCGAGATTTGCGTCGGCCAATGTCGCTCCGGCTTGTGAATAACGCCCGGAGCTGACAACAAGCGTTCCCCCCTGGGCGCTTGAGCCGCCGGCGGCGCCCAATAGCGTGGCGTTGCTCACGAGAACCTGCCCGCCTTGAAGCGTGATGGTTCCCGCGTCGCTTTCGATTTCGGTCGGCAGAAGCGTGGATTGAAGCGAGCCGGAACCCGTGCTCCCCGAATAGGACGGCAGCAGGTTGAGCCAACCGGAGGCTCCGGAAACATCGAGGACCGCCCCCTTGCGCGCGACGATGTTCCCCAGCACCGAGATGGTCCCGCCCGCGAGCACCGAGCCGGCATTGACGTTCCCCAGAATACCGGAATCGACACCCAGGCCGGCCGGCCCCACGGTCGTCCCGGCAACATCCAGGCTGCTGTCCGAGCCCAGCTCCACCGTCGCCAGAACCGGATCGGACAACGTGACATCGGGGGTTACCAGATACGAGTTGCCGCCGGTCACCGTGATGCTGCCGCCCGGAGCGCTGACCGTGCCGTCAATCTCCACGGTGTTTCCGGACAGGGAAATCAAACCCTTCGGGTCAAGGGCGAGGCTTGATCCCTCGCCAATCTTCAGGTCGCCCCGTGCAAACAGCACTTCGCTCGATCCACCGCTGTTATAGGTGATGCCTGGAGCAGACAATTTCAGGCTGCCGGTGGAACGCGCGCCCACCGGCAACAAGTCCACTGCAGGAACCAGTGTGATCGCGTTCGCCTCAGTTCCGTCGCTCATGGCCACCCAGCTGTAGGGTTCCACGTCGATGCTCGTCGCCAGGGCGTTCCCGGAAGCGCTGGTCAAAGTCGGAGCCACATACACCCCGGGAACGTAAAGCCGTCCCGGACCCTGGGAATCCGAAATCAGGTTGCCGCTGGAATCCCGCGCCGTCGAACCCAGCCCGATCAACGAATAGTTGCCGATTCCGTCCCGGCCGAAGAAACTGGGGGAAAGCAGAAGGGTGCCTGTCGGATCGAGGTTGGCCGGCGAAAGAAGCGCGGCGTTGCCCGCGGCCGCCAGGGCCGCCGGGTTCTCGACCTGGATCTCCTGGGCCTGAAGCGTGAGTGTGCCGCTTTTCGCGCCGGCTCCGGCATACCCCAGAAACCTGACTTTGTCGGGGTTGAAGTGTAGGTAGCCGCGCAGGTCGGTGGTGTCCGATGCATCGCTTGGATCCTGGCCTATCGGAAGGCTCGCGCTTCCCTGGGGATCGAGCACACCGAGAAGCGAAATCTTTCCGGCCCCGCCAAAGGTCTGTTTGGCCGAGGAGCTCACGGCGAGCCCTCCGGAGACGTCAATCCTGCTATCGTCGCCAAGATCGATCCGGTAGGCACGAACCGAAACCGCGGTGACCTCATCGCCCGAAGAGTCATACCGATAGCCGTTGGTAAAGAGGCCGGCGGTCCCCGCCCCGGAATGACCGGCCCGGTCGTCCACGATCTCGCCGGCCGTGGTAAGCTCCGCTCCCTCGCCCAATTCGAAGCTCCCCCGCGTCGCATCGGGCGACGGCAACGTGTAGTCGTTCTGAGCGACCTGCGCCTGATAGGAGAACGGCGAATAGTCGTGGGCGACAAACGACAGGCTTCCGCCGGGGGCGGCAATCGTCACATTGTCGCCCACAAAGATGTTCGCGGCGTCGAAGCTGATCGATCCGCCTGACGTCGCCGCCAGGTTCGAAATGACCCGGACATCTCCATCCGCGTTGTTTATCGTCAACGAGCCGAAACCGCCTCCCGATGAGGACTCCGTGGAAAGAAGGCCCGGGCTCAGGTCGATCTCGGCATTCTTGAGCCCGTGGTCCCCGAGACTGGCTGCGGTGGCTCCGGTGGAGGAATCGGGAAACGCCTCAACGGGTTTCTGGGAGACGCTCGTTGACGTGACGACCACCGTGGGCGCGGTCGGAGAACTATCGAGAATCCGCATTCCCAACAGGTACTCCTGTTCGAAGGTCAGGCTCAACGAGCTGCTTGTGGGGACGCCCAGGACCGAATCAATGACAGGAAGAAGGGAGGAAACGGCCGAACTGCCATAGGTCTTGGCAAGCTGGCCGGCCGACGTTCGCTGCAGGAGGCCTGCATAGGTCGCGCCGCTCAAAGTACCGTCCAGCACCATCGCCGGAGCCGAGATCGCAAGGCTGCCGCCGCTTCCGCCTTGCACGTAGCCGTCCTGGTAGGTCGAAAGCGAAATGCCGCCCGACATGATGGACGTCACGCCCCACTTGGAATCGGTCCTGGTCGTGGTTCCGGTGTAGATCCCGCTGTAAACGCGGTCCGGCGTAGCCTGGGCAATGTCGAAGACGTTGCCGCCGGAGATGACCTTGGTCGTGCTGATCTCGCCCCCCTGGTAGTTGATCCAGCCGCCGGAAACATCGATGGTGGATTTCGCGTTCATCACCACCGACCCTCCGGCATTGATCGTCACCGTCCCCCCGGCCGTTGTGAGTTCACCCACGTTATGTTCCACAAGGTTGATGTACCCGGAGGTGTCGGCCAGCGGCGTGCCCACCCACGCCTTCCCGTCGTAGGTGCCGACCTGCCGGAGGTCGACCTGGATGGTCTGCCCGCGAAGGACGCCATCGC
This sequence comes from Opitutia bacterium, assembly GCA_003157575.1. GTDB lineage: Bacteria > Verrucomicrobiota > Verrucomicrobiia > Opitutales > Opitutaceae > Fen-1467. The sequence goes on along the minus strand of PMKA01000317.1, from coordinate 5,962 downwards.
GCTGCTCGGGATCATCGGCCAGCTCCGGTCCAAGCAATTCGACCGAGACTATGTTCTCCGTGACCGACGCCGTGACATTCTGGGAACCCGACACGTCGATCGCGGTGCCGGAGTCGAAATAGACCTGCCCCGTCGAATGCAGGAAAGAATCCACGCCGTAACTCGACGTCCACTGCCCGGCATCGATCACCACTTCGCCGCTGGGAGCCAGGACACAGGCGCCGGTGTCGGAATCGGAGCCGGCCGCCAGATGGACAGACTGCCCGCGGATATTGATCTCCGAGGAAAGGGCCAGCGAGGTGCCCACCACCCGGTCCGTGCTCGAAAGCTCCGGAAGAATGCGGGTCACGCTGCCCGCCCCCAGGGTCACGATGCCGGTGGAGATGTCGGCCGTGTCGGATCCACGCAGGAACTCGGCATAACTCAGCCCGGACTGGTAGTACGAGTTTCCGATGGCGTTGTATTCGGCAAGGAGATCAATACGACCGTTGAGCGAGACCGAGGTGGTTGCATCGATCGCCCCCATCTGATTCACGGTCCGCCCCACCATCGTGACCGCCGTGTCGGCCACCGTCCCATCCTCGCGCTGCCCGTCGATCAAACCCGGGATTGCCGTTCCGGCAGCGATGGTGGCTGTGGATCCTCCGGTCGTCTGATAGGAAACTGAGGCCGTCGTGGGATTTGCGGCATCCAATGCATTGGAGACGGTGCCGGCGTAGTCGCCGACTGCGCCGACGTAGACGTCCAGCCCCCGCAGCCCCGCGTCGCTGCTCGCCGCCACCCCGACCTGAAGGCCGGCGGCCAGGATTGCCTGGCCATCGGGCGCCGAGATTGTGCCGGCGTTTGAGACGTTGGCGCCGATCAACGCGATGCGCCCGCCCACGTGGTCCGAATCGGTCGGAGCCGTGAGTACGGCGCCGGGCTGGACAACGACATCGCCGTAATGCCCGTCGGAGGTATACGGTGTCTGCGCGGGCGCCGAGCCGTCCGGTGCGGGGGCTGTCGGGTCAAACGCCGCCGTGCCCTTCTTCCCCGCCGCCAGCGCCTCCGCTGAGAACAGGAACTGCACATCGGGGTTGTTGAGCAGACCCTGCTCGACCAAGTTGTAGTTGATCGGCAATGACGATGCCACGAGCGCATGCGCGTTCACCTGCGAGCTTCCGCCGAAGATGATGCCGTTGGCGTTCATCACGTAGACCTGGCCGCCCACCGTGGCGTTCCCCTTCGAATCAGCGGCGCCGAGTGTCTTCAGCGCGCCCAGGATCTGCGTCGGGTTTCCGGTCGGATCGCGGACATAGTTGAAGGCGATCCAGTTGCCCACGCTGTCGCCCCCGGCGCTCTGGTCGAATGCCAGCGTCGTGTTCTTGCCGATGTTGAACGTCTTCCACTCCAGAAGCGCCTGCTGCTGACTCTGGGTGACGGTCACCGTTGTCTGGCTTCCGGAGGTCGATGAGGCGGGCGCATTCGCACCCTGCCAGAGGAGCGGCTTGCCGTTGGCGTCGGCAGCCACCTGCAGACCTCCTGCCTGCAGACCGTCCGGAACGTTCGGCAGCCGCTGGGTGGGCTTATTGGGATTCACACCGAGATTGTTCGCCCCGCTCGCTGCAGCCGCGCGCGCCGCCGCCTGCATCGCCCGCACCGCCGCAAGCGTGTTGGTCGTGCGCGCGAGCCGGTCCTGGGCGTTGACGGTCATCTTGCTGACGACGGTCGACGCCACCGTTGAGGCCCCGCTCCCGGAGCTTGTCGCCGAGGTCGCGGCCGCGTTTACACGAAGTATGTCACCGCAGTAGAGCGGCCCCCGCGCAAGGAACACGCACACCATGCTCCGGAACATGCGGCTGTCCGCAAGCCGCCCAATCCAGCGGATCACCGCCGGCCTGCGCCACCGTCCAGCCTCTTTGCTCGACCCGGGTTTCATGGCTTAATGGACACAAAGTTCACCGAGCCAACATGGAGCTCGATGAGTCGGAGACCCGGAATGCCCGCGTTTCATCTTTCGCATTTCGTCTTTCATCTTTTGCTTCCCATCCGTGTCATCTGGGAAATCTTTGGTTAAATGGACCGATGGTTTCGCGGTTTTCCGGCTTCCCGATTTCACGGTTTCCCGATTTTCCGATTTGGCTGCTCAGTGTGCCCTCTGATCCAGCAGCTTGTCCTGGTATGCCTGCACGAGGTTCTCGAGCTTCACGCGGGTCTTTCCCACAAAAGGCTCCTTCGCGCTGAGCGCCTTCCCCAGGCTGAAATCCTCGTAGCGCGAGAGGATCTCGTTTCCCAGGATGAACAACGCCAGGTTCTTTGACTCGAGCTCAGTGACGCGGCGCTGCAGCAGGCGGTTTTCCCCGGTCGCCCGCACAATCTGGGCCTCGGCCGCAAGATGCGCCTGCGCCGCGCTCGCTCCCTCCGCCTTCGATTTCTCAAGGGCTTCATTCAGTCTCGCGATCGATGCCTTCTGCGCAGAGACCTCCGCCTGCAGCTCGGCCACGGTCTTGTCCGTCGCCGCCCGGTCGACGACCGCCTGCTTCTTCACGGTCTCGTATTTCTCCGCCAACAGCCTCTTCTCCTCGGTCAGGGTGGTCTGGGCGGCCCGAAGACCGGTGAGCTCGGTCTGCGCAGACCTCAGCTGTTGCGTCGATTCCCGGAGTGCGGCGCGCATGCGCTCCCCCTCTGGGTTGGGCGCATCGGCCGCGCGCAGCGCGACGTGGGGCGTAGAAAATAGGAAAAGAATCCCTAGAAGCAGTGCTTGTTTGACCACGAAGGCACGAAGGCAATGAGAAGAGCCCCCTTGTTTCCGCTCGCTCACGCTCGCGGCTGCTCGAGGCTGACTTCTGACTTCTGACTCCTGACTCCTGACTGTTATCCGTGTCATCCGTATAATCCGTGGTTGAATTGCCTGTTCAGAATTTGCAGTTGAGATCCACCTGGATGATATCGTTCTTGAACGTGGGTCCAACGACCTGGGTCGCGCTGAACCAGCGAAGGCCAAACCAGACGTTCGGTGCGAATGCGAGGTTCGCACCGGTCGTAAAGCCTTTGAAGTTCGTGCCACCCCCGCCGAAATCGGAATCGCAGAATCCGTCGACCACCGAATCCGATTCGACCCTGCGGTAACCGAGGTTCAAATTCCAATCCCACAGTTTTTGCAGGACGGCATCGCCCATCGTCAGCCGCACCAGCCAGGCCGAGTTGCCGCCGAGGAATGGTTCGGTGCCGGATGTGACGGTGCCGAAGTTGTTTACCGCGATCGCTGCGACGTTCGTCCGATTGAACGCCAGGTTCTTGACGTACTCGCCTTCAAGAGAGACCTGGAACGGCTCGAACTGGTTGAAGTCCAGCTTCGCGTCCAGGGCGAGCTCGTGGAACTTCGAAGCGAGTCCGAAGTACTGGTATTGGGGCTCAAGTTGACCGGACGTATTATAGACTGGCACAATATCACGCAAAGCCATGTAGGTATTGCCCGTCTGCGCGAACGCCGGCCTGCTCGCGTCAGTGTCGCCGGCATCCGAGGTCGTGAGGGGTGTGAACGGGTCGGACAGCCTGCCCGAGATATTCGAGAACTGATAATAGGCCGCCCCGATTTTGAGCGCGAAGTCCTTCCCGAGATCCAGGTTGGTCCCAAGCTGGGCGGCATAAAGCCACTTGTCGTAGCTCTTGAATTTCGCCGGTTGATTGGTCGCGAAGTTGAGATCGGTGTCGAAGACCGGAAACGCTCCCACCGCGAAGAACGGCGTCACATCCTCTCCGACCGGGAACTTCCCCTGGGCGGCGATTCCGTCAAATCCGAGGTCGTTCGCCCAAATCATGCTTGTGGCGAAGAACGGGTTGTCGAACCTGCCCAGCGTTACGCTCAGATCCTTGTCCGGCAGGCCGCCCTGTTCGTATTTCAAGAAGCCGCGGTCGAGCCACAGCGGGTAGGTGCTGAAGTTTCCTCCCTGCCCCGAGGATCCAGCGGCGCCCAGACTTTGGTTTTCCGAAACCGGGCTTCCGTTCTGGCCGGTGGCAATGCGCACGCCGGCGCTGAAATACTGTCCCAGATCGATCTCCGTCCCGAGCCGGACGCGAAGGCGTTCGCGCTGGCGGTCCTGATTCACATTCAACTGCGGCAGGAAGTTCGGATTGGACAACAGGCTCACGTCAAACGGCGCCCCGGTGTTGATCGCATTGAAGTTGGGAAAATCACCCATGTCGTTCCCGGAAGGATAGAGCAAAGCCTCGTAACGGGTGCGCAAATCGCCAAAGAACCGGAACCTCGTCACCCATCCGGGGACGGCCTGCGGCGTCGCCCAGCCCTCTTTGCGGGCGTCGGCCAGCACCTCCTGCTTAACCTCCTCACGCAATTGCTGCCGGACGACCTCGGGCACGTAGGTGACGCGAACGGTGTCATCGGGAACAGATTCTTCACCCTGAGCCTGTCGAACGGGGTCGGCTGCGGCCGCCGTGGAATCCGCAAGACGAGGCTGCCCGGCCCCGCCTGAAGAAACCAACGTCGGATTCGGGTGGACCTGCCCCGTGACACCAGACGTGACCACTGATGCGGGCGCAGCGGCCTGCGCGGACGCACCGGACGCCGGGGCGCTCTTCAGAGCAGCAAACGTCTTTGTCTCGGCCTGTGCAGCGGCGGCCTGCGCCTGAGCGGCCTGCGCCAATGCGCCTTGAGCGCGCGCCTCTGCCGCTTCCGCATCCGCCAGCAGCAAGAGTTCCGCAGCATCGTCCTTTGTGAGCGCCCCGTGTTCGACCAGGCGTTTGATAAGCTTCGTCATCGCACTCGGCGACGGCGCCGAAGGCACGCCAGGACCAGCCGTCTGCGCTGCCGGCGCAGCGGACGCAGAGGCAGGCTGGTCAGCGGCATGCAATGCTTGCCCGGCGCAAATGAAGGCTGCAAATAGAAGAGAAGAAACGGAAATTGGATGGCGGCGCGTTGTCGCCGCCAGAAATCCGAACGGCGCTGACGGAACAGCGCCCTCCACTCCAGCGAGTGGATCGGAACGCAGGGTCGCCGCTTGCCGGCGGACCGATCCGCCACCTATTCCCAGCCCGGACGCAAGGTCCGGCCCTACGCCACAAGGCATAAGCGGGCAAATGAAGATCGCACTTTCGTGTGGATTCGTGTGCATTCGTGGGAAAATTGTCCTGTCGTGCTCCGCCTAGGAGTTTCAGCGTTTCTCCTAGTTCATCCGACGCGCAATGATGTGCAGTTCGATCGGCATGCTCATGCCTTCGGGAGTATCCGGAAGTTGCCGGCCGATGAGCACGCCGGTCTTGATTGACTGGTCGATGGCTGTGTCGCCGGTGGACTCCTCCAGCTTGGCCCGGGTAATCCGGCCGGTGAGATCCGCCCAGATTCGCACTTTGATGTTGAAGCTGGCGCTGTGCGTCAGAGGGTTTTGTCGAAGAACCTCAGCCAATGTCTCTTTGACCTGGCTGAAATAGGAGCCAAAGCGGTTGCCGGTGCCCTGCCCTCCTCCACCGCCATTCCCGCTGAAGATCCCCGTATCCCTGCGCCCCAGCCCAAACCCGTCGGGCGGCCCATTCCCCTGGATATTCGTTCCGAGCGAAGCCGACGGTTCCTCGGGCGCCTGCTCTTCCTGCGTAATTTCCTGATCGTTCACCATCGTCTGTTCCGACACCTGCTGTCTCTGCACCATCTGTGGCGGCGGCGGGGGCGGTGGAGTCGTCGGGTTTACCGGCCGGACCATGACGAGCTCCGGCGCCTTCCGAATACGCGGTCCTTTGTTCCCCTTGAGAACATGACTGAACAACACCACGACAACCACCGCTCCCGCGCACAGGCAGATCGCAAAGCCGAACCGGCCCCAGAAGTTCCGCTTCTCGCTGTAGTCGAATTGTTCGTGCGTGCTCATTAGAAGGAAATCGGAAAGACGGAAATCGGAGAGGCCGAAACCGGGGAAAGGCGAAGTCGAGGAATCGTATGTAGGGGGGGCGCCGTTTCGACAGGCTCAAGGCC
>PMKA01000315.1 GCA_003157575.1 Opitutia bacterium | reverse complement strand
GCGGGGCGTTGTTTGATCCATCCCCATCGGATTAGGGCAAGGTAGATTGAGGGCACGATATGCGCGAGGACGAGAACCGCCAGCGGCAGGTGCATCAGCTTGTGGAGCGTGAGCGCCGTCTTCTCGTCAGTGAGCGCGCCCATGCCGTAGCGGCCGCTCATCGCGTAGCCGGTGACCAGAAACGCCAGCACGACGGGCAGGAGCAGCCAGCCGGTCCAGCGCACAAGCTTGATGGAGAGCCACGAAATCCGGTTCATTTGGAAGACGTCGCCTTCCATGCTACCGCAGCGGCCGCGAGATTCAATGCCGCGATGAACAGGCAGACGGCGGTCGTGCCGAACAGGGGCACGAGCAGCGTGCTTACCATGAGCGCACCAAGCGCCGCGCCGGCAAAGTCGGCGGTGTAGAGCCGGGAGGCTGTGATGGCTGCGGCGCCCGGCGCCGCAGCGCCGGCCAGCGGGAATTGCGCGCCGACGAGCGCCGCCAGCCCGAAGGTCAAAAACAGCACGACGCCCTGGCCGGCGAGCGGCGTCCCGGAGACGGAATCGAGCCATCCAAGTCGCGACAGGACCGGCGGCAGCGCCGCGGCGAAAACCGCGATGGCCAGGGAGAGAACGCAGAGCCTCGCGCGGGGGGACGCTGACGCGTGCCGGGAGGAATCTACCGTGGGCCCGGCCGAAATCCCGGTCCGGGGAAGGGTTCGCTGCGCCCACCAGGCGCCGGCGGCGAGACCAGTCATGAACACGGTCACAACCAGCCCGACCTGCCGGTACAACGAACCATAGAGGGCCTGGAATCCGAGCAGCAGGATGACTTCGAGGGCCGATGCCGCAAAGCCCGAGGCGAACACAACGCGCGGAATCGCGCGCAGCCCCAGCAGACAGACGGCGAAAACGGCGGCCAGCATGCCCGCCAGAATCCCGGCGCCGGCGCCAAACTGGCTCAGCCAGTGCCGCAGATGGTAGTAGTAAAGTGCGGGCGCGAAATCGGTGTTGGGCCTCGCCGGCTGCGCCACGGCGCGCTCCAGATCGGCGATCCGGTCCGGGGCCAGCGTTGCATCGAGATAATGGCGGTTGACCAGCTTCGTGACGATTCCGAGCCGCTCAAGCCGTCCCGCGATGTCGAGCGTGAGCGGACCGTCCGAGGCGAGGAAGAAGACGCGCCCGCCGGGTATCATGATGACGCGGGCGAACGAGCGGCGGACGGTGAGATGGGCGGAGGAGAGCAGCCGGGCGAGTTCCGGGCTGACGTAGTTCTCGTAACGTCCCAGCGGAAACTGGAGGACGCCGCCCGGGGTCAGGATGCGGCGGACTTCCCCGAAGAACTCCGCCGTGTAGAGGCGGTTGAGCAGGGAGGTCGTCGGATCGGGAGTGTCGACGATCACCACGTCGAAGCGCTCCCCGGTCTCCCGGACGAAGCGCCGGGCATCGGTAGTCACGATTTCGATACGCGGATCGGAGAGGTTCTCCGGAAGGAAAAGGCGTCCGGCGGCGAGGACCAGGGGGTCGAGCTCGACATAGGTGACGCGGGCGCCGCCGTAGCGGAGGATCTCCCGCGCCGTGCCGGCGATCCCGCCCGAGATGAGCAGGACCCGGCGCGCTTCGGGGCGCTGGCTCATCGCGTAATGGACGGTCTCCTCGACCTGGTCGACGTTCTGGGTCGAGATCACGGGCAGGCCGTTCTCGAAGAACGTGAGCTGCCCGGCGTCATCGGTGACGACAAGGCGGCCGTAGGGCGAGCTGGCGCGGAAGACCACGCGCCGCCCAAGATGCTGCACGGCTGTGGTGACCTTGTCGGCGTCGACCAGGACGATGTGCGCGGCCAGTCCGGCGGCGACGATGATCGCGGATCCCAGGAGCAGGCGCCGGCGGAAATGCCAGGCCAGGGCTCCGGCGAGCAGGACGTTCAGCGCGGCCGGGAAACAGAGCAGCGCGAAGTGATCGAAGAACGGCACGAGTGCGAAACTGAACAGGGCTCCGCCGGCGATGCTTCCGATGCTGTCGGCAAGATACACCCGGCCGATGGCGGCGGGACCGTTCTCACGCGCGAGGAGCGCGCAGGCCCGGGCAAGCAGGGCGCCCGAGACCAGACAGAACGGAAGAAGCAGGCCCGCGCAACCCAGCACAGTGCCCAAAACGCCAACCGCGGCGCCGCGGATGAAAACGACATCGCGGAGGACGCGGACGGCGACCACCTGGATGAGCGGGAGGACTGCGGTGAGGAGGAGGCCGAGTGGAACGATGGCGGTGTCGGATCCGCCCGCAGCGATTTGAAGCTGCGGCACCCCCGCCGCGGTCAGGCGATTGCCATGTGACGGGGGGGCCGCGTCTCCACGCGGGGCCTGGGCTGCGCCCGCGCGGCTGCCGGGGAGAAACCGTCCCGACCAGGCGCCGAGTCCGGTCAACATCAACCAGCAGCCCATGCTTATGCCGAGGACGAGCTCGTTGCCCGAAAACGCCCCGAGGAGTTCCCTCATGAGCGCCAGCTGCGTCATGACCGCGGAGACGCCGAGACCGCCGACAGCAGCCAGGACAAGGCGGCGCGTGCGCTCAGCTTCGGAAGCCGTGTCGGTCATGCGCTATTGTCTCAGCCGAATCGCGCGCGCTTGCGACGATTTTCCGCCTTGATGCCGCCGCCGGACGGGCTCTCGCCGGCCTTCCACCGAATCCGGGCATCCTCGACGCCAATTCACTGGTTCTGGCTGCCGCCGTTGTGGCAATCGCTGCAAAGGACCCCGGGGTCCAGGTCGCCGCCCGGATGCTTGAATTCGACGCCCTGCGGCGCGATGCGGCTGAGTTCCTCGCCGCGCCCCTGAGCAAGGATCGTGTGGCAGGCGTTGCAGTCGCCCGAACGCACCGTCGCGCCCCCGTCGGCTGTGCGATGCTTGTCGTCATGACAGCGGAAGCAGCCGGGCCAGTCCTTATGGCCGATGTTGCTGGGGTAGGTGCGCCAATCGGCCTTCATCTTTGGGAAGAAATCCTCCTTGTAGATGCGTTGGATCGCGGCGGTGGCCGGGGCGACCTCGTCGTCGGCCTGGTATTTCCTGCGCAACGCCGCGGCGATCCCCTCGAAAGCCCTGCCGGTGTCGGGATATTCCGTTGTCAGCGCCTCGACTGCGGTCTGTTTGATATAGGGCAGCCGGGTGCTTATCTTGCCGAGTGCCATGTCGACCTCGACCGCCTGGTTCGGGGTCTGGTAGGCGTGCGCCGGCCGGTTGTGGCAGTCCATGCAGTCCATCCTCCGGACAGATGCCGGCGGCGGTTCGCCCTGGAAATCCTTGGCCCGAAAAACCCTCACTTCGCCCGTGGTCGCCGAGGTCATGCGGATCCACGGAATGACCTGGCGCTGCGGATCGGCGGCAAAATATTCGATCTTGTTGGCGACGTTCATGTGCCAGTGAATCCCGCCGAAGAAACCTTCGCCCGGCTGTCCGCCGCCGACCCGCAGGGAAAGCCGCACCGTGTACGGGGTGTTCCTCTTGTCGGAAAGGTAGTGCACGTAGGATCGGTCGAGGTTTCCTGTGAATTTCTCGGGCCAGTGGCAGCGTTCGCACGTCTCCTGGGCCGGACGCAGGTTGCGGATCGGGGTCTTGATCGGCCGCTCATACTTGTTGAAGGCCGTCGCGTAGACCTGGTAGGCCCCGCTGATCTTGGATTTCACGTACCAGGACGCGCCGGAGCCGATGTGGCATTCGGCGCACGAAACGCGCGCATGTGCGCCATGCTGGTAGGTTGTGAACTCCGGCTGCATGACCGTGTGGCATGTTTCGCCGCAGAACGCCACCGATTCCGTAAAGTGATAGGTCTGGTAGCTGCCGAACGCCGTGAGCAGCAGGAAAAGCGCGGCTCCCAATGCGAAGAACCCCAAGAAACGGCGGTCGCGCGGTCGCGAAAAGTCGATGGCAAGCGGGAGGTGTTCAGCGGCTCCGGGCGCCCGTGCGGCCTGGCGCCGCCTCAACCACCATCCGATGAGCGCCAGGAGCAGCCCTCCTATCAGGAACGCCGGCGCAACCAGATAGGTGAGGATGCCGACGTAGGGATTCGCCTTGTGCGCCAAGGTGTCGATCGCCACGAGCAAGGCGAAGGCGAACAGACTCCCCGCCGCGACGATCGCGCCCGCGAGACTCAGCCAGTTTCTGAAAAATGACGAACGCTCAGGCGGGGGAGGGGCGGAGGCGTCGCTCATGATGAGGATTCAATCCTGATCCGGAAGTTTCGCGAGTGACGGGGAGGGGGGTAATGCCCGCGAGAAAAGAGCCGCGCGGGCTGGAAGCCGGGGAGCGCGCCCGCGTCACTTCTTCATATTCCTGATGTAGGCGACCAGATCGTTCACCTCGGCGTCGGAGAGGTCGTCCTTGAAAGACTTCATCCTTTCTTTTCCGGCCTCGTCCCTGACGCCTCCCTTGATGGCCTTGACCATGTCCTCATCCTTCATCGCGGCCTGGACTGCGGCATCCGTGTAGTTCTTGAGCTTGAGTCTCTTTCCCATCTTGCCGCTGCCGGAACCGTCGGCACTGTGACATTTGGTGCAGTTGTTGTCCCAGTTGTCGGCTGCAGGCGCCGCGAATGCGGCCGTGACCATGAAGGACGATGCGAGGAGCGAAAGGACGAGGATTTTTTTCATGACATTGGGTCGGGTCGAAGGCCGGGAGGGGAATGGGTTAAGCGAGATTCTTTTTCAGAAACTATGCCATTTGCGCGCCGGGGGGGTGGAGAAGCACCTCAGAGGGAGTAGGTCAGCCCGATGTAGGCCAGCGGACCCCGGTAATTGGTGAAGCCGCCCGTCGTTGCATCCGTTCGGTGGAGATATCCGACCTTGCCGTCGACGATCCAACGGTTCGTCACCTTATACTTCACCCCGGCTGTGATGCTCTTTTCGTCGAAACCGGCCCCGTAGGGCTGACCGCCGGACGCGATCTGCGGATTGAAGTTGTCAGAATGTGCGTAGGTGGCCTGGAGCCGGACATCGGTCTCCTTGTTGAGGACGAAGCCCGCCAGGATGCTTCCTGTGACGTAGTTGTTGTCGGCGTTCTGGATGGGCGTCGCCACGGATGGAGACGTGGTGACCACGGTCACGATCGGATAAGCTGTTTGAAGGCGGTTGAAGGCTGCGCTCACATCGCCGTGGACGTAGAACTGTCCGCTGGGATTCCAGTCGAACGCCTCGCTGATCGTCCGGCCGCGCGCCTTGCCGGAGGTGATCTCGGCGCCCGAGCCGCCCGTGATCGAGTTGCCGGTGACGGACATCGCGCCGTCCTGGGAATCCAGACGTGTGGTGAACGACAACGTTGGCAGCGGCTTGAGGATGGCGCTGAGCGTTGTGCCGGTGAACGTGTAGCCGGTCAGATAGACCGCGCCCGTGCTGGCGATTCCGATGATATCGCTGTCTCCGATAAACTTGTTCTGGTGGTCCTTCCGGAAGACCTCCGCGCGAACCGTCAGCACGGTGAATGGGCTCCAATTGGCTCCGATCTTTGCGTTCTGATAATCCTGGTTTGCGTCCTGAAAGAAAACCGAGCCCGGCGAAGCGCCCGCCGTGGTGGTGATACCGGTGACGCCGGCGGTCGTGGAGGCGGCGTAGGGATTGATCCAGTGCTGGTTCCCTCGGTTGATGCGGTCGTCGAACGTCGCATAGAGGGAGATCCGGTTGATGCCCGTGTAGCGGACCGAAATCTCGGGCGTTGCGACATGGTCGGCCTGATGGGAATAGGTGACGTCGTTGGCGACAGTGAAGCTGGAGGAATTCAGGTTCTTGGCCGTGGATGGCAGGGAGACCACTTGAAAGCCGCCGCTGCTTGAAATGACGTTGAATTCGTCGCGGAAGCCCAGATCGATCAGCCAGTCTCTGGTCGGGGTGAGCTTCAGGAACAGGTTGCCGACATAGTCGTCGACCTTGGAGCCGCCGAAAATGTTGCCCGCGTAAATGGCCGTGTAGACGGTCTTCAATGCGGTGCTGTAGGAGGGGTTTGTCCATTCCCCGCCGTTTGTGCTCGATTGATGGGAATAGGTGAGGCCCAGATCCAGGGCGACGCAGGAATTGAACTTGATGTCGGACTGGCTGAGGAGGCGGAAATTGGTCGAGTGGATTGTCTGCCGGTCGTCGAGGACGGTGACCGCCGGATTGGCGATGACAGTCGACCCCGGGTATTTCACGTAGCTGCGCCAGTCGTCGTTGTTCACCCAGCCGAGGCTCGCATTGAGGGTTTCGGTCAGCATGCCGACCGTTGCGACCATGCTGGCGTCAAGGGTGCGGTGGCGTTCGTCGAGGTTCTGGACGTTTGGGGCGATGAAGGGCGTGTTTGCCGGCCGCGCGGTGCCGCTGAGCACGCCGTTCACGATCACCGCGTTCGGGTTCACAATTGCGGCCCACTCCGAGGAGTCCTTCTGACCGGTCCGGGTGTCGGAATGGAAGCTGATATTGAACACCGGGAGGTCGGGTTTGGCCAGTGTTGCGCTGATCCAGAACGAGGAGCGGTCGACATGCAGGCCTTCGGGGGAAAGCGCCTGGAAGGAGTCGTTCAGGGGGAAGAACCCGCCGACTCCGTCATAGAATGTGCGGAACCTCTTGTAGCCGGCGTCGACGGACCCGAGGTCGGTGCGGTTGAGCTTGAGCTCGCCAAGGTAGTCATCGGATCCCCCGATCGCGTGGCCGTTGACGTTCATCGTACTGTCGCCGGAGAGGTCCTTTGCGAATGAGAAATCCTCGATGCCGCCGGAACCGGCGGCGGGCGAGCCCGTGCGCGCTGCAAACGCGGGCTTGTCGTCGGAGACGAACGGCGCGAGGCCGGAAACCTTGATGTAATTGTCGGAGGGCGCCAGGGAGTCGCCCTGGGACGGAGCGTCGGCGGCAGATGTCCGGACCGCGGGGAAGGCGAGGGCCGCGCCGGCACAAATCAGGACAACATGGCGCCGCCGGAAGGGGAGATTCGCATCCATGGTTGTTGGGTCCTGAACGGGCTAGGGGCGCAACGAAGCGTTGATGTTGGAGCCGTGGACATCCTCGTGGCAGCCAGCAGACCAGCAGGCGCCTTCGGAGAGGCGCGATCCGACGGCGTTGGCGTGCGGGCCGCCGCTCTTGTAGCCGCCGATGTTGAAGCCGGCGCTGAGCGTCGCGAGATGGCACCGGAGGCAAAGGTTTGCGTCGCGGGCGACCAGCATCTTGTCGTTGACGGAGCCGTGCGGATTGTGGCATGCGGTGCAGCCCTCCTCCCTGATCGCACCGTGGGCGTAGGTGTACGGCCCGGCCTGTTGCGTGTGGCACTTGAGGCAGGTCTCGGTCGTCGCAGCGAGCGCCGCTCCGCCGCCCCGGACGGCGTCGCCCTTGTGCGGGTCATGGCAGTCGCCGCAGGTCACATGCCCCGCGAGCAGCGGATGGGCGTGGGGAAGGCTGAACTGGCTCCGCTTGTCGAGGTGGCACTGGAAGCA
>PMKA01000005.1 GCA_003157575.1 Opitutia bacterium | reverse complement strand
GTCCTTCATGATCTCGCAGAGCACTCCAGATGGATTCAGCCCCGCCAGCCGCGCCAAGTCAACCGAGGCCTCGGTTTGCCCGGCGCGCACCAGCACGCCTCCACGTCGCGCGCGCAGCGGAAAGATGTGGCCGGGGCGTGCCAGGTCGGCCGCCGTCGAGCCCGGCGCAATCGCCGTCCGGATGGTGTGTGCCCGGTCGTATGCGGAGATGCCGGTGGTCACGCCCTCGCGCGATTCAATCGACTCGGTAAACGCCGTGCCAAACCGCGAGGTGTTCTGCTGCGTCATGGGGAAGAGCCGCATGTAATCCGCGTGCTCCTCGGTCAGCGTCAGGCAGATCAATCCCCGTCCATGCGTGGCCATGAAATTGATTGCTTCCGGCGTGACAAACTCGGCGGCGATGACCAGATCGCCCTCGTTTTCGCGGTCCTCATCATCGACCACAACGATCATGCGCCCGGCGCGAACCTCGGCCAATGCGCCGGGAACGTCGGTAAAGGGAGGCTCGATAGTGCGTGCGGTTTCTGGCATCGTCTCTTCCATTCTCGCCGATGACAGCGGCAAAGGGCAAAAGACTTCTTCCCGGAGAGAGGGAACGAGAATAGCTCAGGGTGAAACCCCGGGAAGTAAAGCATGAATGTTTCTTCCCGCGTTGGAGCCGGTTATCCCATTCAACGCAAATACTTGTGAAGTTGGATGCCAAGAGCGCCGATACCATTGAAGTCAGGCGTCTTCGCTGGAGTGTGTCTCATGAGCCTAAAGGGTAAAATTCGGATCATAGTTGCGGTGGCTGCTATAGGGCTATTGGCCCTTGCGGGTTTGTGGCTGAAGAGCGAGCGCTCAGACCTTTTGTCCGAGCGGATGCTGAGTACGAAAAATCTGGTGAACATTCCCTACTCGGTGCTGATCGAGCAATACAAGCTGGAAACCGAAGGGAAGATTACTCGCGCCGAAGCTCAGAAACACGTACTTGAGACCATCCGGACGATGCGCTATGAGGGCGACAACTATTTCTGGATCAATGACATGCATCCAACCATGGTGATGCATCCCACAAAGCCCGAGTTGAACGGGACTGACCTTACTGATCTCAAAGACCCATCCGGAAAGGCTATTTTTGTCGAATTCGTCAACGCGGCGCGCGCTCCCGACGGCAACTACGTGCGTTATCAATGGCCGAAGCCTGGAAGAGACAAGCCAGTCCAGAAGCTCTCTTATGTCAAGGAGTTCGAACCCTGGGGATGGGTCATTGGGACTGGAGTTTACATTGAGGACATCGATTCCGCGTGGCTGGCGAACGGCAAAGTGGCCGCGGGTGTTGGAATCGTTTGTTTGCTTGTTCTGTTCATCGTATCGAGGAAGGTATCACGTTCGATCTTTCTCCGCCTGGATGACGTGATAGGGCGGATGAAGGATGTAGCCGAGGGCGAAGGCGATCTGACCAAGCGAATTGAGATCAATTCCAACGACGAGGTGGCCGAATTGGGGAGGTGGTTCAACACCTTCATGGACAAACTCGAGGGGATCATCATCCAAGTCGCCAATAGCACGAATCAAATCGCTTCGGCGACCGAAGCAATCTCGGCAAGTTCCAAACAGCAAGCGCACGGCGCGGAGGCCCAGAGCGGTCAAACTAATCAGGTCGCATCCGCGATGCAGGAAATGTCGATCACGGTCGCACAGATTTCGGAGAACTCGAATGTCGCCGCCAATGCCACCCGGAAGGCCGCGGAAGCGGCGCGCCAGGGTGGCAAGGTGGTCGAGGACACGCTCACAGGAATGCGGGCCATCGCCGGCTCGGTTGGAGAATCGGCAAAGAAGGTGGAGGAACTCGGGACGCGGTCCGAGGAGATCGGACAAATCAGCGCGGTGATCGATGGGATCGCGGCACAGACCAACCTGCTGGCTCTGAATGCGGCCATCGAAGCAGCCCGCGCGGGAGAGAACGGCCGCGGTTTCGCGGTTGTAGCCAGCGAAGTACGAAGGCTGGCGGAACGAAGCGGCGCGGCCGCTAAACAAATTTCGGAGATGATCATAGGTATCCAATCCGGAACCCAGGAAGCGGTTTCGGCGATGCACACTGGAACCCAGCAAGTCGAAATAGGCGTGGAATCGACAAGTCAAGCCGGGATTGCATTGCGGGAGATTATCCGGACTTCGGAGGAGGCCGGTGAAATGGTGATGCAGATTGCCACGACGGCAACCGAGCAAGCGGCCACGACGGAGGAGATCAATCGAAACATCGACGCGATCGCCAGAACCGTTGCCGAAAGCGCGGACGCGGCGCAGCAGTCTTCGATGACGCTGGATGAGATTTCCAGATTCGCCTTGGACCTGCGGCAACTGGTCGGGCAGTTCAAACTCGAAGAAGGTGGCGCCGGCAACGGGACGACGCGGCAGAACCTCCANNGGAGCAGGAGCCTTCAGGCTCCTGCTCCCTCCGCAAGTAGAACACGCAGTCACCCCCATCAACCCTGTCTCGTAGGGTCAGGCCGAATATGCAGGACTCGGTTCATGGTAAGGCGACGTGGCAACATATGGCCCGGTAACCGGTTTAGAATCAATCCTCTGTTCACTGACCACTGTTCACTGACACAGCAAAAGCGCCACCCGAAGGCGG
>PMKA01000493.1 GCA_003157575.1 Opitutia bacterium | reverse complement strand
CGCAACCAGCATCCGATCATCCTGATGGATTGCGAGATGCCGAAAATGGATGGTTATGATGCCACGATGAGAATTCGCGAAGAGGAAAAGCGGTTGCATCTGCCGCACACGTATATCATCGCTCTGACAGCCTCTGCGATGCAGGGAGACCGCGAGGTTTGTCTTGCCGCGGGCATGGACTATTTCCTTTCAAAGCCCGTGAGGGAAGAGGTGTTGAGGAATGTGCTGGAAAAGGCTGTTTTAAACCTCCCTGCGATGCAGCCTAGATTCCTCGTTGGCACATCCTGAAAACGTCATGCCTATGTGTAAACCGCGGCGTCGGCACAAATGTAGTCGGCCTCGTCAGCGATGATCTCCCGGAGGCGCCTCACACGCGTGCGCAGCATGGGAAGGTCGGGCCGCTTCGCTGCGCCGTATTCCAGTTCCGAGAGCACGACCGAAGAGAGCCGGCAGAAACGGAGATTCGTCTCCAGCGTCGCCTTGATCCGTTCGTCTTCCCCGCGGAGATAACGAGAGAAGACGTTCGTGTCGGGCAGGTGGATCACGGCTCCAACAGCGGCAGCGGTTCAACTGACGGGAAGTCCGGGCACGAGCCATAGAGTCTGGCGAGTGCCTTGAGTCGTTTTGCCTCCGTCTTCAGGTCGAGAATGAACATCACGCGACCCGTCTTCTCGATCTGGACCGTGGTCGTCGCGAGCCGCCAGGCCTTCGGCAGACGGATGTCCTGCGAATTGCCGGATTTGAACACTCTGGCAGTGATGGTCGGCATGTGATGACGGTGTATATACGGTTGCCGGCTTTCAACCCCAGGGAGCCCGTCCAAGATGGCGGACGCCATTTTGCTCTGGCTGCGTGGGGTACGCAGCCCGCCACGCACCCAGGTGGGTAACACCCCATACGTCGGCCGTGGATTGCGGGCTATCCTCCCGCGAACTGTCACTGTCGGTGGACATCGCCGATCCAGCCAACCGCCCATGAAAGCCTTCTTCCTGCTATCGCTTGCGTTCTTCCTCGCATGCTCCGTCCGGGCGCAGACTCCCGGCACGACCTACTCGCCCGAACAGCTGGACCAGTTGCTCGGACCGATCGCCCTCTATCCCGATCCACTGATCGCCGTCATTCTGCCGGCCTCGACCGTTCCCGCGGATCTCCAGTCCGCGGCGAACTATCTGGCCGCGAACGGCTCCGCGGGCGGGATCGACGCCCAACCGTGGGATCCAAGCGTCAAGGCGCTGGCCCGCTACCCCGATGTCGTGAAATGGATGAACGGCAACCTCGACTGGACGCAGGCGCTGGGCGCCGCGTTTGCGCAGCAGCCGGCCGACGTCATGAAGTCCATCCAGCAGCTCCGGGTTGAGGCACGGGCCGCCGGGACACTGGTCACCACACCGCAACAGCAGGTCGTTTTGGAGGGTGACAACGTTCGGATTGTGCCCGCCCAGCCGACCATCATTTACGTTCCGGTGTACGATCCTGCCATCGTCTATGAAACACAGGTCGGATATGTCGGACCGTTCATCACGTTCGGGGTCGGATTCCCGGTGGGCGCGTGGCTCGGCTACCAGTGCGACTGGGATGATTACGGCATCTGGGTCGGGCCATGGGGTCCGGGTTGGGCCTACAGCCGGGGATGGCGGGACCGTGGTCCGGGCAGGGGTTCCTGGCATGCGTGGCGTCCTGATCCGCGCCGTTCCCGCGAGACGGTGCGCAATTTCTACCGGCCGGAAGGCCGCCTGCCCCACCCCGGGATCGCTGCAGGCTACCGGGCGCCGGTGCGCCGGGCGAACGTGCCGCCCCGTCCTGCAATCTCCCGCACGCCCGTCCGCCCCGACTTCCGCGGCCGGGTGGTTGCACCGCCCCGGCCCTCAAGCCCGGCCCCATCGAGCCACCTTTTCGGCGGATACGATCGGGGGACGCAGACGCGAGAGTACAGCACCCGTGGACAAGTGAGCCGATCGGCTCCGGTCAGACCCCAATCGCCGCCCCGGGCGGCACCTTCTTCCCGCGCGGCCGAACCCGCCCATGGCGCGCCTCCACCGCACGCGTCCAACCAGGGGTCGGACGACAAGCGTAAACAGCATTGAGCTCCACAACGAAACCAGCAGTACGATGAATTCTCTCCCACAGGTTTTGCGCTCCACTCTTGAGCTCGCCGCGACCATCGCTTTTGTCGCTGTCGCGGCTGTTTCCCCGCTCCGGGCAGACGCGGCCGGATCGCCCAGGTCGTTCCGTTCGCCGGAGGATGCCGTAAAGGCCCTCGTGGCCGCCACCGCCGCCAGAGATCATGCGACGATCGACGCGATCTTGGGACCCGACGTGAAGGACCTCCTTTCGGGGGATCCCAAACAGGATTCCATCGAGTTCGCCACCTTTGCCGGGCTGGTAGCGCAGTTCTCCCAATTGGTGCAAAAAAACGACGACCGCTACGTGCTCAATATCGGGGATCAGAACTGGCCGTTTCCCATACCGCTTGTGAAAAAGGACGGGGCCTGGTTTTTCGACACCGCGGCGGGTAGGGATGAAATCGTCAACCGGCGCATCGGCGAAGACGAACTGATCGCGATTGGCGTCTGCCGGACCTACCTC
>PMKA01000175.1 GCA_003157575.1 Opitutia bacterium | reverse complement strand
GGAATCGGCCTCCGGTTTGCCTTCTTGGCAGGAGCCTGTCCCCTGATTGCTCAGTCCCCTGGATTGCTCACATGGGTGGAGCCTGTCCCCTGCGGTTGTTCGTCTTTTGCCCAAGCCTGTCCCCTGCGGTTGCTGGCGGTGCCTGTCCCCAATTCAAAAGAGTGCCTCAACCCTCGCTGCTCATTTCCAGCCAGATAGACAAGACGTCACTCATGGACGGGAAATAGGGGCTCATCGGACAGCTTTGGCGAAGAACCGTCGTTTGTTCTTCCACAGGGACTGCTGGTGGCTTTGTCCGCACCGAATCTGCACCGCGGGCACGGCGTCCAAGCCTTCGGAGGATTTTGGCGTTGCGGGTTGTGGAGCGCGAACCCAACACTGGGCGCTGGCATCACCGGGAGGCAATTCCGTGCGGTGCCAGGACAACACAAATATTACATGAGTTCAAACCGCCGACCCGTGCTTCTCGTCGTTCGCGACGGCTGGGGCAAGAATCCCCACCCGGAACAAGACAAATTCAATGCGACCGTCCTTGCGCGAAAGCCTTGTGACGACATGCTGCATGCGAAATACCCTGTGACACTGGTGAAGGCGTCCGGGCTCGACGTCGGCGTGCCCCAGGGAGTCATGGGAAACAGCGAGGTCGGCCACCAGAATATTGGCGCCGGGCGGATCGTCGACCAGGAGATCGTGCGCATCACGAAGGCGATCTCCGACGGTGAGATTGCCGGCAACGCGGTCTGGCGGGCCGCGCTCGATCGGGTGAAAACACGGGGCACGAAGCTGCATTTCTTTGGCCTGGCCTCCGATGCGGGCGTGCACAGCCTGCTTGAACATCTCTACGGGCTGCTCCGTCTCGCGAAGGAAGCGGGGGTATCGAAGAACGTCTTCATCCACGCATTCATGGACGGGCGCGACACGCCGCCGGGAAGTGGCCGAGGATTCATCGAGCAGCTTGAATCAGTGACCGCCGGGCTGGGCGTGGGCAAGGTGGCCACTGTCTGCGGCCGGTTCTACGCGATGGATCGCGACAACCGCTGGGAGCGTGTCAGCCGCGCTTATGCCTTGCTGACGGGGACGAAGGCCGACGCGACGGCGACGAGCGCAACCGCCGCGGTGCAGCAATACTATGACCGGCCGACCAACGATTCGCAGAAGGGCGACGAGTTCGTCGTGCCCACCTGGGTGGTTGGCACCGACGGGAAACCCGTTGCTACGGTCGGCGACGGCGACAGCGTCGTTTTCTTCAACTTCCGGGGAGACCGCCCCCGGGAACTCTGCCGCGCTTTTTGCGAGGACGGGTTCAAGGAATTCGAACGCGGCCGGAAGCTCGATCTCTTTTTTGCCGGCCTGACCGAGTACAAGAAGGGGTTGCCGGTCGAGACGATCCTTTTGAAGCCCGCCAAGATCAAAAATATCCTGGGGGAATACGTCTCTTCACTTGGACTGAAGCAGTTTCGCAGCGCGGAAACGGAAAAGTATCCGCATATCACATTTTTCTTCAATGACTATCGCGAAGAACCGTTTCCGGGCGAGGACCGGACGATGATTGCGAGCCCGAAGGTGACCACCTACGACCTGGCGCCCGACATGTCGTCGATGGGCGTGACGGTGGCCGCGCGCGACGCGATCCTGTCCGGCAAATACGATCTACTCATCGTGAATTACGCCAACCCGGACATGGTTGGCCACACCGGCTCGATCCCGGCGGCGGTCCGCGCCGTCGAGGCGACGGACCTTGGAACCGGCGTTTTGATCGACGCTGTGTTGAAGATGGGCGGCGCCGCGTTGATCTGCGCGGACCACGGCAATTGCGAGCAGATGTGGGACTTTGACGAGAATTGCCCGCACACCTCGCACACGCTCAATCTCGTGGAGGTGTTTGTCGTGGGCGACGGGTTTGCAGCGGGAAAGACGATATTGCGCGACGGCGGCCGCCTGGCCGACATCGCCCCGACGCTGCTCCAGATGATGAAACTGCCCCAACCCGCGGAGATGACCGGGCGGAGCCTCATCGGATGACCGCCCCGGGTTCATCGGCGACCGCCTCGGAATGCAGCGCCGGCACGACGCAGGCTTGCGGTTCCCCTGTTTCTCGCTAGACAGGTGATGTTTCGATTTTCACCGCCATGGCGGAAATCAGCTACGAACTTAAGCAACAGTTGATCAACGATGCGCACCTGCGGGTGGCCCGCTCGGTGCTGGAGGATTCCCGCAACGATCTGCAGACGCGCATCGACGTGCTGGAGAAAACCCAGTCCTCGATTGACCGGCTCATGGCAGTGGCGGGGCGGCCCCGGGAAATTTCCGCGACAATCATGACGACCCGCGCGGAGCTGGCGAAGGTCGAGGCGTCCCTGGACACGCTCAACAAGGTTGCGGCACGGCTGTTGCCCCCGCTGGTGGAGATGACGGAAACGCATGTCCGCGCCGAATGTCCGGAGTTCTTGAGGGGGCTGGCGACAGGGAACGACTTTGAGGACTGGTCGCGGTCGATCGAACGATTCCAGCGCAAGATCGAAATCTTCCTGCGGGCGCTCGGAACAGCGCGCAACATGGTCACGGCCAACTACGACTCCAAGGAGATGCGGATATCCGAGGCGGCCGAGGACTCCTTGAGAGCCGCCATTCTTGCGGCGGCAGACCTGGAGGTGGAGACGGCGTTCATCAACAAGGTGGCCGATGCGCACCAATCCGCGGTCGCCGACACGCCGCATGCGAAGGCGGTGCTTCCGCGCGTGCCGGTGGCGCGTTTCCGCGAATGGGCCGAGCGCATCCGCCAGATTGGCGACATGCCGGCGATGCAGGCGGAATTCGGCCGTATCATCAGCATGTGCGAAATGCTGCAGTCGACGGGCGTGCTGGCGCTGGATGAGGCCGTCAAACGCGCAGCCAAGGAGCATAGCGAGCTCTCCCGCAGTTTTGTCATGGAGTATCTCGGCAAGTTGCGAGACTACACCGACGAGCACTGGCTCAACATCGAGGAGACGCCCAGTCGCGTCCAGCAGCTGGAGCACGATACGCTCGGCATCGCCAATTTTCCCTGGGTGTTCGAGGCTTGAACGGCGAATTTCGGGTTTGCCCTCCGGCCGCGGCCTGCGCTTAGTTGGCCGCTTTTCGTCCTTCGTCCCAATCATGAAACGCACCCACCATTGCGCCCAGCTCACCAAGGCCGACCTCGGCGCGGTCGTCTCCCTCGCCGGCTGGGTGGATTCCATCCGCGACCAGGGAGGCATCATCTTCATCGACCTGCGAGACCGCCAGGGCATCACCCAGGTCAAGCTTGAGCCGAACTCCAACGCCGACACCGGCGCCCGGGCGGCGCAACTGAAGCCCGAATCGGTCGTAGGCGTCACCGGCCGGGTGACGCTGCGACCTGCCGGGACGGCCAATCCGAATCTGGCGACGGGCGAGATCGAGGTCGACGCGACGGCCCTTGAGTTGCACAATCTTTCCGACACCCCGCCGTTCCCGCTCGACGATGTTGCGGGTGACAAGGTCAACGAGGACCTGCGCCTGACCTATCGTTACCTTGACCTGCGGCGCCCGAAGATGCGCCGGAATCTTGAGGTGCGTCACCGCACCACCAAGTCGGTGCGCGACTATTTCGACGCACAGGGCTTCATCGAGGTCGAAACGCCCATCCTGTTCAAGAGCACCCCGGAGGGAGCCCGTGAATACCTCGTCCCCTCGCGCATCCATCCCGGAGAATTTTACGCGCTCTCCCAATCGCCGCAGCAATTCAAGCAGATCCTGATGGTGGCCGGCGTGGAGAAGTATCTCCAGTTGGCGCGCTGTTTCCGTGACGAAGATACCCGCGCCGACCGCCAGCCGGAGTTCACTCAGCTTGACATCGAAATGAGCTTCGTTGAAGAAGAAGATATCATGGGCCTGATGGAAGAACTGTTCATTGGCATGCTGGAGAAGCTGAAACCGGAACGCAAGCTGATCTGGGCACATTAGTCGCTGAGCGGCTACGGGCGGGTGGCCTCTCAGACCGCGAGCGTAATGC
>PMKA01000371.1 GCA_003157575.1 Opitutia bacterium | reverse complement strand
TTTCTTGGCTTTTGCTTTAGCGGGCATTGTGGATTGGATAAGTTGTGTGTCTCAGACGGGCACGATTCTAACGCGCATGAAGCGTTCATCGGAACACCGATGGGGGAGGAGTGTCAACGCCGGAGAGCGAAACGGGGTGCTCTTCGGCGCGTCTTCGGAGGCTTGGGGCGGGCGGCATTTGCATCCTGCCCGGACCCATGGACGGGGCCGGCTTTCGCCCGGGTGCCGCGATCGTGAGGCTGTCCGCGCCACGGCGGACCCCGATAAGCGGCGAACGGGAACGGGCTGTCATTCTGGCGGCCGCCGGTCGACTTTCCTCCGGGCATTGATATCCGGTCGTGCCCATCTATTTCTCATCTCCATGAATCCCTCCTGGCACTATGAATATTAATACCTGCTGGTTTTCCGCGTGCGTCGCGTTGTCGCTGTGCGCTCCTGCCGCCGGTCCGCTGACCGGGGCGGAAGGGCCCTACCATTTTCTGAAAGAGATCCCGGTGGGCGGTGACGGCGGGTGGGATTATCTGTCAGTCGACGCGGCGGGGCGCCGGCTTTATGTAAGCCACGGGGCAGTGGTGATCGTGATCGACATCGACAAGGACGCGGTGGTTGGCGCGATCGCGGATACGCCGGGAGTCCATGGACTGGCGGTGGCCTCCGAGCTCGGGCGCGGTTTCACGAGCAACGGTCGTGAGAACAAGGCAGGCATCGTTGATCTTCAGACTTTGAAGACCCTTGCCAGGGTCGAGACAGGCGAGAACCCGGACGGGATGCTTTACGAACCGGGCAGGCAGGAGGTCTACATGTTCAACGGGCGCGGCAAGTCCGCCACGGTGTTCGAGGCAACGTCGGGCAGGGTTGTGGCGACGATTCCGTTGTCCGGTAAGCCGGAATTTGCGGCGTGCGATCCGCTGGCCGGGCGGGTCTATGACAACATCGAGGACAAGAGCGAAGTCGCGGTTATCGAAGCGAAAACCCATGCGGTCGTCGCCACGTGGCCGGTTGCCCCTGGCGAGGAGCCGTCGGGCATGGCCATCGACCTCGCGCATCACAGGCTCTTCGTCGGCTGCGGCAACAAGACGATGGTCATGCGGGACAGTGACGGCGGCAGGGTTGTCGCCTCGGTGCCGATCGGGGAGGGGGTCGACGCGAATGCATTCGATCCCGGCACGCAGCTGGCGTTCGCCTCCTGTGGCTCGGGCACGGTGACGATAGCGAGGGAGACTTCACCGGACGCGCTGGCCGTGGTCCAGATCCTCGCGACTGAACCTCGTGCGCGCACGATGGCGCTCGATCCGCGGACCCACAAGATCTACCTGGCTTCGGCCAGGTTCGAGCCCCAGCCGGCGGCTGTGGAAGGCGCACCCCGGCAGCGGCCGAAGATGATTCCAGGCAGCTTCAAAATCCTCGTCTACGGCATGGATTGAATCTCCGGTGGCAAAAAGATCCTGTCGCTGGGTCCCGCCCGCAGCCGGCGCAGGAGAAATCGGTGATCAGTGAACAGTTGTCTGTGTTGCTGGTGACCGATCACTGATAACCGATGACTGGTCACTGCTGACTGGCGACTGATTGCTGCCGACTGCCGCCTGATCACCGCCGAGCGCGAGGACGGCCGCACCACGAAGAAACGGTGCGCCGTCGCCGCCGATGTCCTACTCAGCGTGGTCCTGTGCCGTCGGGGCTGCGGCTGCGCGCTCTTTCGCTTCGAGCTGCGCACGCAGCACGACGCGAAACATCTGGAGCGCGAGCCAGAAGACCGCCGCGAGGCAGGAGGCCGTGATGGCACCCCAGAGCCAGATGAAGAACGGGTCGGAGGACGGCACGTGGGATCGGAGGATCAACGTGAAGAACACGAACGCCGCCAGGGTCAGGACGGCGTCGATTGTCAAGGAGGCACGTCCAGCGGGTTTGTCTTTCGGCAGGTCCATCGTTGGGATAAGAGAATCAGACCGGCGGCGTTGTCCAATCGTTTTTCCTTTGGATAGCGGCCAAGAGAGAATCAATCACGAGGTTCGGGAATTTGCTGAAGCTGGCCGAAATAGGCTGAATCATTCCGACGGCTATGGAGTCACAACAGCAGCACACCCACGGGGCATGTTCGACCAAAGATCGACGCAGACTGGCCAAAATGATGAAGGTCTGACAAAAGCCAGCAACTGCATTCTCGCTGCAGCGGCAGCCGTGCTTAGTTCACTCGCTGTGGCACCTTTCGGATATCCAGCCACCGGTGCGCAAGTTGGAACGGGGTCACGCAAAACCCCCGCACAAGTTCATGCTTTAAGCAGCTCACGCCGTCAGTGATAAATGATCCATCGAGCTGGATCGGTGCCAGCGCGCGCGCAGCAAGATGCCTGTTGAGGATACTCAGGGTTACCGTTGGCTCCATGCTTTGGATGAAGCCAATCATCATTCCCTCGCTCATATGATGCCCATACTTATGCTCGAGTGAGACGAAACGGGCGATCCCGCCGCTCACGTATTGCTCGTTCAGATCCCAGCCGGAGGCCGTCTTTGCACCGAGTCGTTTACACTCGATGACAAACGACTTCTCCCTGTGCCGGTCATCTTCCGCGCCTTCGTCATCATGCCGCCATTGGATGTCGGGGCGCTTGTGCTCGAACGGCTGTACACAATCCGCGTCCGGATCGGGCGGATTCTGCGCCTCGAAGCACGGACTACCGAAGTGGCCCTCGGGATCGAGTTTGCGACGCGCGGTCACTGTCGTAAACCTAAGCTCGCGCACTAGATTGGGCTCGTCGGCCCACAACTCCTTGCGCTCCCGAAGCAGAAGTAGGGCTAGGTTAAACACCGCTTCGTAATACGCCCTCCGGCGCGACCAGAACCTGCGTTGGATCAGGGAAGGCCGGGAGGCTTTACCGCTCATGATGTTTGATCGGCCAACTGCATGGCCCGGCTGAGCGTCGCGTCCGCGTCTTCGCGCGCCATGCTTCGTGTCCAGTGGCGCGCTTCGTCGCGTTTGATGATGAGGATTTCGTGCTCGCCCACCGCGCGCACGAAGGTGTCGGTGTAGATAGTTTTCTGGGTCCCGGCTGCCACGAGCGAACGTTTACTCAGGCGAGTCAGCACATCGCGCCACGCTTCAGGTGCTGTTCCCTCGGCCCAGTTCGCATTGGCACCTTTTCCAACGGTGGAGAAGAGCAGAGCCAGCACGCCCGAGCCGGCTGGCCCATGAACGACCTCCCATGCCATTTCTCCCTCTTGCTCAAGGTCGGCATTCCACTGCGCGATGAAAACCTGGAGGTAACCCACCAGTCCATCTCCAGGCTCAGATGGGAGATCGCGCAGCAATCCTCTCGCCGGGGAAGGCAGAGTCACTGGCTGCACCGCGATGCTCTCACCCTTGCGATAGAAGAAATCTAGCCCGTAGCGGCACATGTCCCGGACGAGATCGCGGTCGGCTTCGTTGAGTTCGTATAAGTCGAAAACGGCTTCGTCCAGTTCCACTTCGAGTTGCGCGATCCGGGCAAGTCGGGCGGCTGCGCGACATCCTTCGGC
>PMKA01000232.1 GCA_003157575.1 Opitutia bacterium | reverse complement strand
TTGGGTCGCTTCCTGCGGCAAGCTAATTGCT
The DNA here is from genome assembly GCA_003157575.1 of Opitutia bacterium. Lineage (GTDB taxonomy): Bacteria > Verrucomicrobiota > Verrucomicrobiia > Opitutales > Opitutaceae > Fen-1467. The sequence continues at coordinate 4,409 of PMKA01000232.1, read as the reverse complement.
CCTGTCCTCGGAAGCGACCGCACAGCGCACTCTTCACGCGTCAGTCGTGTGTCCACTAAATCGAGGCAATCTCATTCTGCGCCCACGGTTATAAGCACCTCTTCGCTCTCCTTTCCGAAACGGGCAACCGTCACGGCGGCTCCGACGGCCTCCGGGCTTGTGACGTCCTCCTCAAGGACGGCGATCGCGGCGAGCGCCTCGCGGCGGCTGACCGGCTCGGCCCTGGCCGCGGCCAGCATGAGAATTGCAGGCAGGAAAATCCAGGCTGCGCAGCGGAGTATCCTGGATTTCGCAGCTGAGAAAGAAGCCACTCGCCGTTTCGACAAGCTCAAGGCCCCGAGTGGGTCGAGGGGCTCACGCTCGCAGCTACAAGGAGCGAAAGGCTTAACTACGGGGTCCAGAATAATTGATGTGGACATAAGAGAGAGGCCGAAGGAAGAGGACAGCCGGCGGAACACAGAATACAGAAGCGGGAATCGGCAACGGATAGAACAAAACAAGCTATGAGCGGTCCCACCGGTTGCAAGCAGCGGGGACCGCAGCCGGTTTTCACAGAAGGCAACAAAGGGAACGGAGCAGTTTCCAGGCAGCAATACTCAATCGCCTTGCAGAGCCCGAGCCTTGGAGGGGTGGCCACAAAAAGGCGCAAAAACCCACAAAAAAGGTTTTGCGGACGCAAAACCTTGGCGGCGGAGCCGTGCGGAGAAGGACTAAAAAGCTGAAAGACTGTTCGGACGGCCTCCGGTTTTTGTGGCTCTTTGTGAGCTTTTTGTGGCGTCCCTACTCTGGTGATCGGCGATCGACCCCAAGCCTCGGAGCTTAGCCACGAAAAGGCGCGAAAACTCGCAAAAACAGGCCACCGATCGCCGCGCGTCGGGCAGCTCTGGTTTTTGTGGCAAAAGATCCTGTTCCGGGCTGCTTTAGTCGTGCGTCGGGCCGGCGCGGATGTTTCATCCGTATCATGAGAAATGCGGACCATGCGCGCGCCGTGGGGTTGATGGTTGCCACTGCGCTTTGCTGGAGCCTCGGCGGCTTGTTGATCAAGTCGGTGGAATGGCCCCCTCTGGCCGTCGCGGGCGGACGCGGCTTCATCGCCGCCGCATTTCTCGCGGTGTTTGCCCCGCGTTTCCACTTCACCTGGTCCGCCGCCCAGATCGGCGGAGCGATCGCCTATGCCGCAACCACGATTCTCTTCGTCACCGCGACGAAGCTGACGACTGCGGCGAACGCCATCCTGCTTCAATACACCGCGCCCGTGTGGATAGCGTTGTTCGGCTCGTGGTTTCTTGGCGAACGGGCTACGCGGGCCGACTGGCTCACCATCGCAACGGTCTTCAGCGGGATGATCCTGTTCTTCTGCGACGATCTTCAGCTCGCGGGCTTTGCTGGCAACCTTGTGGCGCTCGCGAGCGGCGTGGCGTTTGCCGCGATGACGCTCCTGCTTCGCAAACAGAAGGACGGATCGCCGGAAGAATCGATCTTCCTCGGCAATCTGCTGGCCGGCGTCGTGGGGCTGCCCTTCATCGTCTCCGCGCAGACGTTCCCCAGCGCGCGCGGCTGGATCGCGCTTGCGCTGCTGGGCACCGTGCAACTCGGGGTCTCCTATCTCATGTACGCCCGCGCGATCCGCCACATCGCCGCGATCGAGGCTGTGCTGATCCCGGTGATCGAGCCCATCCTCAATCCGATCTGGGTGTTGCTCGCCCTGGGTGAACGACCGGGACCGCTCTCGCTGGTCGGCGGGATCATCGTTCTCACCGGGGTCACCACACGGACGCTGCACGGCCTTCGGGGAAGGGCGTGAGCGGAAAATCCGGCCGGCCGGATTCAGGCCGGTCGAGACTCAGCGCGCGAACCGCCACGTTCTTGCTTGTGCGCCGTGGCGAACGGACCAATTTTGCCTTCTGCTTTCGATGGAAGAAAACCTCATCGTCGTCTGCGGAGCGGGTGGGTTCATCGGCGGGCACCTCGTCGCCGACCTGCTCAGGCAAGGTCACACGCGCATCCGCGCGATCGACCTCAAACCGTTCGACCGGTGGTATCAGAGGTTCCCCGGCGTGGAGAATCTCTCGCTCGATCTGCGCGAGCTGCCCGCCTGCCGGCAGGCGGCAAATGACGCTTTCTGGATCTACAACCACGCCGCCGACATGGGCGGGATGGGCTTCATCGAGAAGAACAAGGCGCTCTGCATGATGAGCGTCCTCATCAACACCCACCTCCTCAAGGCTGCGCGCGAAGCCGGCGTGCAACGTTTCTACTACGCATCCTCCGCCTGCGTTTATAACGGCGCCAAGCAGACGGATCCCAACATCACGGGCCTGAAGGAAGAGGACGCCTACCCTGCGATGCCGGAGGACGGCTATGGGTGGGAAAAACTTTTTTCCGAGCGCATGTGCCGCCACTACACCGAGGACTTCGGCCTGGTCACCCGTCTCGCCCGTTACCACAATGTCTATGGTCCGAACGGGACTTTTGACGGCGGGCGGGAGAAGGCTCCCGCGGCGATCTGCCGCAAGGTCATCTCCGCAAAGAGGAGCGGCCGGCATGAGATCGAGATCTGGGGCTCCGGTGAGCAGACCCGAAGCTTCATGTACATCGACGATTGCGTGTACGGCACCCAGGCCATCATGCGCAGCGAAGACATCACCTTCCCCATCAACCTCGGAAGCGAAGAGAAGGTTTCCATCAACCAGCTGGTGGACATCGTCGAGTCCATCGCCGGGGTGAAGCTGGAACGCCGTTATGATCTCACAGCCCCGAAAGGCGTCAACGGACGCAATTCCGACAACACCCTCCTCCGGAAGATGCTGGGCTGGGAGCCGTCAATCCCGTTGCGCACCGGCCTGGAGAAGACCTACGCGTGGATTTACGATCAGATGATGTCCGGCTCCTCCAAGGACGCCGTGGTGAATCTCAGCTAAGATCTCACGCGGCGTGAAATCTCTTTGTGAGCTTTTTGTGGCAGAAAGCGCTGAGCTCTGAGATTGCGACCTTTGCGCGAGGATGGATCCGGGAAGCTAATGAAAGACCAGGCGGAAGACTTCGGCGATCTTGCGGCAGGCTTGCACCCGGCGCACCGGTGAGAGGGACCCAAGCCGCCGAGCGAGTTTGCCCTTTGGGATGAAATAGATTCTCGAACAATCGATCACCGTGGACTTCTCAAAACCGTCGGCCTCATCGCAAACGATCTCAAAAGGACGGCTGGCAACGGCCGGACGCTTCGTCGAGCCGAAGAGCACATTGACCGAAGCCCGGTTCTCATCCGTGCACGCTTCGTCATTAGACAAGACGATCAGCGGATGCCCGTGCGGGTCCTGCTCTTCGCCCCGCGACATCCACGTTTCCCATTGGTGGCTCATTCGGGCCGGTCAGGACTTAGCGCCGAGAGCCGATTGGCCAGCTCATGTTCGGCCTGGGTTTCCTCGACGGAAAAATAGCCGACAGGCCGCTGCGGAATCGGCTCCGGCACAATGTATTCGCTCAGTTGAACAAACCGCTTGCCACGCCGGATCACAACCGGTTCGCCCTTTTTCAGCACGCGATCCATCAGGCGGCCCAGCTTCGGTTTGGCCGATGTAACCGTCAGATAATCCATGGACCTGTTTTCGGTCCGAAATCGGACCGTGTCAAGATCGCGATCGGGCTGAGCTGGGGGGAAGCCGGACCGATCCCGATCTCTTTACAGGAGCTCGCGGAGGGAACAGAGGGAAAAGCAGAAACCCTGAAAGCTGAAATGGGAAGCCCTGATCGATTTCAAGAAGCACGTTGGTCAGGGAGGAAGATTTCACGCGGCGTGAAATCTTTTTGTGAGCTTTTTGTGGCAAGGGTTCCGGCCGCCAACGACAGACCTCGGAGCGGTAACCGCGAAGAGCGCGAAGATCCGCGAAGGGCGGAATTTTCCCGCGCGGGTCGTAGCTGCGAGTGTGAGCGAGCGGATTCCGGCTCAATCGAGGAATTTCGGATCCTTTGCGGCCACTCGCTCACGCTCGCAGCTACGAGGAGCGGCCCTTCTGGCAGCGCGCAGGGGAGAGCCCGACGCGCTGCTACCGGCGCTTCCGTTTGATGCTGAGTTGCGCGACGGAGAACCGGACGACGCTTTCGAGGCGCTCGACCTCCGCGGCATCCAGATCCTGCTTGCCCTTGAGGGCGTCTTCGGCGCGCTGGATCGCCTTCTCGGCGGCATCCTCGTCGATCTGGGCTTCGTTGATCGCAAATTCCGCCAGGACCTTGACGCGATCGCCTTCGATCTCCGCGAATCCGCCGCCAACAACAAGGTTCTTTGTCTCCGAGCCTTTGGACACCCGCAGTTCGCCGTCGGCCACCTGAGTCAGCAACGGAATATGGCCCGGCAGAATGCCGATCTCACCCTCGAGGGTCGGAATCACGACCGTGTCAACCGTGTCGCTGTA
>PMKA01000187.1 GCA_003157575.1 Opitutia bacterium | reverse complement strand
GCCTACATGCGCGGCCGCACGCTGTCCAACGCCTTCATCATCCTCGACGAGGCGCAGAACACGACGCCCGAGCAGATGATGATGTTCCTCACGCGTCTCGGCGACGATTCGCAGATGGTGGTGACGGGGGACGTCACGCAGATCGACCTTCCCCGCGCCAAGCAGTCCGGCCTGCTCCAGGTCCGGCACATCCTCGGCGGCGTCGGCGGAATCGATTTCCATTTTTTCACGGGCGCCGATGTCGTGCGCCACCCCCTGGTGCAGAAGATCATTGAGGCCTACGAGCATTACCGGCATCCCATAACCGCCGACGACGAGGACGTCGGGGACCGGGGCTGACCCGGCCCGCCGCACCCTCGGCTTCGACCCGGCAATTTCCCGGCAAACCGCGCAATTTCTCCCATGCCCTTCCTCCAACGGCTCCAGTTGCTCCGCGGCGGCTCCCCTCTCCGGAAGCGGCGCAAGACGGTGCGCACCTCCCTTGCGGCGAGATACCTCCGCGAAAGCCAGTCGGTGGGATTCCTGATCTTCGTGGTCACGGTCGCATCGATCGTCCTCATCAGTTTCGTCGGCGTCTCGTCCGCCACGCTGCCCGTGCTGCCCAACCAGCTCGCGATGGTGCGCATCGTCGCGGGCGCGCCGTTCAGCTACGAGAGCAAGATCAAGACCGAGCTGAACCGGATGCAGCTCCGGAACCGGGTGCCGCCGGTCTTCCAGCTGGAGTCGGGGCCGATGCAGCAGTTCGAGGCGAACATGCACGAGCTTCTCGCCGCCCTGGACAAGCTCGACCACGACTTTCCCCCGGGGGAATCCTCCGGCCTTCAGGGGGCCTTCTCGCCCGCCGTGCGGCGCACCGCGGCCATCGAGGCCGTCGTGGAGGCCTTCAACTCGAAGGGCCCCTACCGCGCGTCGATCGACGACGTGGCCGTGCTGCTCACCCTCGGCGACACCAAGACGCGGTTTTCGATCGTCGAGAACGGCCTGGCGACGCTCCGCGAGATCACCCGGGAGGGCGTGTATGACAGCAGGAGCGATTTTTCGCCCGGGACTCCCGACAGCGTGGCGATGTTCCGCATCCGGCGCCCCACGGGGGAGTTCGCCCAGGTGCGCGTGCAGTCGATGGAGGAGGCGCTCACCTTCCTGCGCATCAACCTGGCGGCCGAGGGCGTGAGCCGCGAGACGACGATGGCGCTTTTCCGCCTTTTCCGCAACGGCGTGACGCCGAACCTGATCTTCGACCGCGTCGCCACCGATCAACTACAGCAGCAGGCGATCGCGGACCTCCGGCCGACGGTCGTCTCCGTCGAGCGCGGCCAGACGATCATCGAGCCCGGCACCCGGGTCACCCCCGAGCAGTACGAGATGCTCGTCAACCACCGCGACTTTCTCCTGCACAACGGCGACGTCGCCCGCACCGAGGGGCTTCAGCTGTTCGGCCGCATCCTCCTCGTGCTCGCGATGGTCATGGCCTCGGTGTTCTACATCCGGCTGGAGGACCCCGAGACGATGCAGAACAACGGGCGCCTGGCCCTGCTGGCCCTCGTGGTCATCCTGAATCTCGCGCTCGTCCGGGCCACCTACTGGATCGGCGACCTTCCATATTTCATGGAGAACACCGCGGCGGCGGCGATGCTGCCCTACGTCGCGCCGACGGCGCTGGCGCCGCTTGTCGTCGCCATCCTCATCGACGCCGGGTCCGCGATCTTCATGGCGCTGCTGATCTCGATCTTCACCGGCGTCATCTACGGCAACCGGCTCGACCTGCTCGTCATCACCTTCCTCGCGTCGATGGTCGGCATCTTCTCGTGCCGCGCAATCCGCCGCCGCAGCTGGGTTGTGCGGGCGGCCGGGCTGGGCGGCCTCAGCGTCGCCTGTTTCGCCCTCCTGATCGGTTTCGCCGACCAGTCCCCCCCGCTGATGGTGATGGGCGAAATGGTCGCCGGGCTGGCCACGGGGCTGCTGACCGGCGTGGCCGTCGCCGGCCTGCTTCCGGTCTTCGAGTCCCTGTTCAAGCGGACGACCGACATCACCCTCCTGGAGCTGACGAACTACAACCATCCGCTGCTGCACCGCATGCAGATGGAGGCGCCCGGCACCTATCATCACAGCCTGGTCGTGGCCAACCTGGCGGAAAATGCCGCAAGCGCCATCGGCGCAAATCCGCTGCTCTGCCGCGTCTGCTCGATCTTTCACGACATCGGCAAGCTTTCCAAGCCGGAGTATTTCACCGAGAACCAGCGGGACGGAGTGAATCCCCACAACGAGCGCAATCCGTCGTTCTCCGCGCTCATCATNNATCAAGAGCCACGTCAAGGACGGCGTCGACCTCGCGCTCCAGCACAAGCTGCCCAAGACCGTCATCGACGTCATCCAGCAGCACCATGGCACGACCCTGATCCAGTCCTTCTACCTGCGCGCCCGCAGCCACGAAAGCCGCCCTGCGTTGGCACCGGCGGATGCAGCCGCCGCCTCCACCGCCGAGCCGTTTCCTCGGCTGCCGGAAACGCGCGTATGCGAGACCACGTACCGTTACGACGGCCCGACGCCGCAGTTCAAGGAGAGCGCCATCGTCATGCTCGCCGACGGCGTCGAAGCCGCCACCCGGTCGCTCCGCCGCGTCACGCCCCAGCATCTCGGCGAGCTCATCGACCAGATCTTCGGCAGCCGCCTTGAGGACGGCCAGCTCGCCGACGCCCCGTTGACGCTCGCGGAACTGACGCAGATCAAGAACAGCTTTGCCTTCACCCTTCTCAACATGCTCCACGCGCGCGTCGCCTATTCGCCCGCGGCGGATCAGCCCGAGGCCTCCCATGCCCCAAAGAAATCGGAGCAAGGAACGGGCTGACAACACCGGCATCCGCCCTCCGGCTTCGCGACGGCCCGTACGTGTTCACAACGGTCATGCAAAGCTGCGGCTCGACCGGCGGGCGCTTGCCTCGGCGATCCACCTCCTCGATGCAAACGCGCCGGGGATACTGCATCCCGGGTCGCCGTCCGCGGCGTTTCATCCCCTGCCGCCGGGCGAACTGTCCCTCGCTTTCCTGACGGACTCCGCGATTGCGCGGCTGCACGCCTCCTTCCTCGGCGACCCCTCCACAACGGATGTGATCACCTTCGAGGGGACTCCCAAGCTTGGCCAGGCTGGCGAAATCTGTGTTTCGGCCGATACCGCCCTGTCTTTCGCCACCGGCCGCGGGCGCGATTTCTCCGAGGAGCTGACGCTCTACGTCGTCCATGGCTGGCTGCATCTGGCCGGTCACGACGACCGAAGCCCTGCGGACAAGAAGCGGATGCGCGCAGCCGAGGCGCGCGCCCTCGCCCTTCTGCGCACGCGCGGGACGATTCCAAAATTTGCCCTTTCCATGTGACGGGCAGGCCCCGCGAGGCTCTGCGTCCGCACCGCTTCATCGCCCCAATCGTCGCCTTGCCGTCGGGAGAAGATTCAACAAATTTCGGGTGCCGCCAAGGTCTCGCATTTCTGAATTGACCTATCGGATCGTTCGCCGGCTGCCCGCGGGTGTGAAGTGCAGGACGGAAGGCACCTTCTCGCGAGGCGAGAACTCTTCTATCTCGGTTTGGGACTCCTCCGATTCGTTGTTCGCGATGAACCGGGCGCGAATTTCAACGTAATCGCGGAAAAAGCCCTGGGGCGTTGCCGGCAAACAGAGCTCCAGAGGCGCCTTCCCCACCGGCCGTCCGTTGACGACAATCGTTGCGCCGGTCGGATCCGATTCGACCCGCATTGTCAGCCGGATGATGCCCGACTCCGACCCGACCGTCGGGGCTCCCGGCAAAAGGGCCGGTTGAGGCGAAACCGGTTGTGCGGGCATCGCCGGCGCGGGGGGCTTCACCGCCGGCCGCACAGGCTGCACAACAATGCCGTTCGAAGCACTCTTCCCTGCAGCCGATGCAACGTATGCCGGCGCCCTGGGCCGCGTGACGCAGCCCGACCACATGAGCACCAAACACGCTCCAACAAGGGCGCCGCCCGCCCGCCGGCGACAGCCCGCGCCCGCCCGGGTCCGGTCAACGGCGCCTGTTGCAGTGAATCTGTTCATGGTTCTGATGTGAATTCTTCGCGAGCAGCCTGCCGGACTTTGTACTCACGCTGCTAGAAAAAAATCGCCCGTGTCATTTTTGCCTTCATCCCGGGGTGTCGGACGTGGTCATCGCCGGAAACGCGGTGGCCGGATCAGTCCGGCTCAGAGGGCAAGTGCGCTGACGATCTGGTTTACGGCCCCGACAAGCCTGGCGGCCGTCGAGATGATCTCCGTCAGCCGCTCAAGATCCCTGCCGAGGTCTTTCAGCTGCCCGGTGAATCCGATCGCCGATGCGAACGCGCGGTCGATCTCCGCACCGGACTGGATCGCCTGCTGATGAAACAGGCTCGTCTCGATCTGCGACATCTGCGCCGCAAGCTCCTTCGACTGGCTCAAGATCGTCACACTCACCACCGGGTCGTCGCACTGGTCGTAAGCCTTCAGGAGCGTCTGAATGCTCGCACTGATTCCATCCTGCAGGGTCTCGAGATCGGCGATGGTCGCCATGGCAGTTCATTCCCTTCTCAATTTCTGGCTGGTCTTTATGGTGTTCTGTATCTCGGCGCGCAGATCCGCAAACGCCGCGCCGGCCGTTCCCTCGGAGCCGCTGGCAAACGCAGCGTGGGCGGCGGCAGCCTTGTCGAGCGCAGCCGCAAGTGCCGTCACGCTCCTGACAAGCTCCTCGTGGTCCTGTTCCACGCCAAGCCATGCCACGAATTCCTTGATGGCCGCGCGCCGCGCGGCCGGGTTCATCGCGTCGAAACCGGCGATCGCATCGCCTTTGAATCGCCCGGCGATTTTCTCGGCGTTCATCGTCCCGTAGCTCGCCTCACAAGCCGCAAGGAGACCGTGCGACACCGGCGCCGGCGGATGTCCTGCAAATCCGAGGGCGCCGACAAGACTCCCGATCACCAGCTGAAAGCCCGGATCCGCCGCCTTCGCCACCGCTCGCGCCTCGCCGCCCGCCTTGTAGTTGACAAGAACGCCGCCCAGTTCCGAGACGGCCGTCCCTGCCGCGCCTACCGTCCCGGCGCCATTTCCACGGATGGACCTCACGAGGGATTGGATCTTCATGCCCAGGCTTTTCGACTCCGCGGCGACGTCTGCAGAACTCCTGCCCGACTCAAGATCGGCCAGCGCCGCGCAGTAGGCGTCAAGGCCGTCGAGAATGTTGTCCCATGCCGCAAGATCCGAAGGCGCAAGAAGGGAGAGCGTGTCCCGGGAGAATGCCGGGCCGTCGACAGCCTGTTCAATCCGATAGGGCTGCATTTCCTCGTCTGCCCGCTTGAAAACGCTCATCGCCGCCTTGTGGTTGGCAGCCATCGCCTGCTGCAGGCAGGCCGTCCGGCCCGTCTCCACCGTCGCGCATCCCGCAAAGAACGCAGCCGCGATGAATGCTGCGATCGGCGGAAAAAACGACCGCATCCTCACGGGCGGCGAAACGCTTGGGTCCTGGCAAATGACGATCGACTGGGACAGCACGGGGGATGGCTCCTTCTCCGATGGCGGCTTCAAAAGACCTCAAATGGTCATCGGTGTGTGTGCCGTTATTTTCTGTTTCTGCAATCTCTAATTACGGAATCGTGGTCTGCCATCCCCATCCTTGTTCGTTCGGCCGGATTGGACGCGACCTCCCGCCGCCAGCAGGACGGCGGCCACAAACGCCCCCCTCCGTTGGACATTCGACCGGTCGTCAGCACGTTGCCCCCATGCGACTTTGGACGGTGCATCCGCGTTTTCTCGACCCGAAGGGGCTGACAGCAGCCTGGAGGGAGGCTTTGCTCGCGCAGAAGGTGCTCTCCGGCGCAACCCGCGGTTACCGGCGGCACCCCCAGCTGACCCGCTTCCGCGAACAGGCCGACCCATCCGGAGCGATTGCCGCGTTCCTCGCCTGTCTGGCCGATGAGGCGCGGCGGCGTGGCTACCGCTTCGACACGACGAAGATCTCCAGGCACACCTTCACCGGACAGATCCCGGAGACGGACGGACAGTTGCTCCACGAATGGAAACACCTGCAGAGGAAGCTCCAGGCGCGGGCGCCGGAGCTCGCCCGGCAGTTGCGCGACATCGCGATGCCGGAGCCGAATCCTCTGTTCCATATCGTTCCGGGAAAAGTGCGGGACTGGGAACGAGGCCCCGCCTGATTCCCGCGCTGCACAGGCGGAATGGCCGGCCAATTGCAAATCACGACGGAGGAGGACGGCCGCCCTTCCGGGGCCTCCGCGGCCTGGAGGGCGCGAAACCCGATAACTCGCCGGCCCGATCCCATTCCTCCGGCCTTGGCTTGCAGCACGGACTCCCGGCCACTAGACCATCCGGCGATCAGACTGACATCCTCGTGTGCCCAACCCCGACATCCGTCGCCCGGCCAAACCTAGAACAGGCCAATCCATGAAGAAACTCTCCTTCGCACTCGTATTGATCGCCTTTGCCCTCTCGGGATGCGGCGACAAGAAGCTCACCCTGGCTGAGGTCAGGAATCCGACATCCGGAACGCTTGGCCGGATGATCACCACACAGGGGTATTTCAACTCCTCCAGCGAACAGGATCTTCTCAGCAGCGACAGAACCCGTTTTGCCGACATGGTGGATCTTTCAATTTTCTCCGGGCTTGCCAAGGAGCAGCGCTCCGCCAAGCGAATGGATCTCGGCCGCCGCCTCGAGGGCAAGCTGGTGTCCGTGAGCGGACGTCTGAAGGTGGCTCCTTATGGTCGCGGCGGCCGTTCGACCGTTTTTATCGAGGTCGAAAGCATCGACGAGGTCGTTTCGGCGGAAGAATGACCGCCAGAGTGCCGCGTCTTCGTGTTTTCATCGCCGATGTCCGCGACCTCCGATAACCCGCCGGCAGCCCCGCCCCCCCGGGTGGCCTTCCTTGCATTCGACGGCGGCAACAGGCTTGCGGTGCGGAAGAGCGGAGCCCGGCTGGACCTCGCCTTTGCCGGCCCCGATGAGGGTGCCGCCAGCGGACTGCTCGAAGCCCACTTCAAGCACCACACTCCGCCGGCGGAATATTTTACGGTCGCCGACGGGGGTGCAAACTGCCGCGTGTTCTTCGCACAGGCGGAGGGAGCTCAGGCGGACGACGAAGTGCAATTTTTCTCGCTGGAGCAGCTGGCCGCCCGGCGGGCTGATCTCACCCCTTCCCTCGCGGCCGTCATGGACGGACTCGAGCCCCACCTCATTGCGATTCCGTACCTTCATCTTGGCGAGAACGACTACATCTACCGCTTTCGCGTGGAACGGGAGCGCAACCACGGGATTTATGCCCAGGACCCCGTCGCACGCATGCTCTACCAGAGCCGGCTCTGCGAGGCGATCAAGACCCTGAACCGGACCCACGAACGCTCCGCCAGCCGTCCGTCGGTGCTCGACTTCGGCGCGGTGCGCTACGTCATTCCAAGCCACTTCGGGTTTTGCCTCGGCGTGAAGAACGCAATCGAGCGCGCCTACGAAACGCTCGCCGAGAACCCGGGCCGCCGGGTGTTCATGCTGAGCGAGCTCATCCACAATCCATTCGTCAACGACGACCTCCTGCGGCGCGGCCTCCGGTTCCTGCAGACGGACAAGGGGCGGCCGTTTACAACCAGCGGGAGTCCGGCCCAGCCCGGCGATTCAACCCCCCTCCGGTGGGACACGTTGACGGGAGACGACATCGTGATCATCCCGGCGTTCGGCGCCACGGACGAGGACAAGAAGAAACTCATCCGGAAGGGCATCCCCGTCGCCAGATACGACGCCACGTGCATGCTGGTGGAAAAAGTCTGGAAGGCCGCCCGTGCATTTGGACGCGAAGGCTACAGCGTGATCATCCACGGCAAATCGGAGCATGAGGAGACCAAGGCCACCTTTTCGAACTCCCGCCGCTTCGCCCCTTCGTTGATCATCCGCAACCTCGATGAGGCACGCCTGATCGGGGAGCTTATCCTCGATCCCTCCCCGGACCGGATGGCGGCGTTTGCAGAAAGATTAAAGGGGCTTTCAACGCCCGGTTTCGATCCGGTGCGGCATCTGGTCCGCATTGCCGTCGTCAACCAGACGACCCTACTGATGAACGAGACTGTGGAAATCATCGACTATTTCCGCAGCATTTACCGCGAAAAATATGGCCGGGAGGAGGGCGACGCGCACGTGGGTGGCAGCGGGAAAAAGGACACCCTGTGCTATGCCACCCAGGTGAACCAGGATGCCCTGAGCTGCGCGCTCATGGAACCGCTGCATGCGGCCTTTGTCATCGGGGGGCAAAACAGCTCGAATACCTATCAGCTCTTCCGCCTCTGCGAGGAGAAGCTCGGCGACCGGACCTATTTCATCCAGTCGGAAGAGAACATCCGCTCGCGGGACGACGTGCAGCATTACGTGTTCCCTGTTTCAGGCCTCAACCACAGCTCCCGGATGGAGCGCCGGACCTTTCCGGACGGAGGTGACCCGATGCGGGTGTTGATCACCGGCGGCGCCTCGTGTCCGGACGGGCTCGTCCAACAGGTGATCTCGCGCATCAACACGCTCTTCCCGGCCGATCGGTTGCGCGCCGGCGAAGACGTCCTCGCCGCCTGTCAGGCGTTGAGTCAGCCCGGTTAGCGGTCCGGAGAACAGACCAGAGTCCGGGCTAGAGCAAAGGCACAAACCGCACCGGCCAGAGGTCCTTCCGGGTGTATTCGCCCGCCGGATTCCGCTCGAACAACACCAGCACCTGCGGGTCGTCTGGTCCGCCCAGGGGCACGATCATGCGACCACCCGGCGCAAGCTGCGCCATGAGCGCGGGCGGGACTGCAGCCGTGGCGGCCGTGACGATGATCGCATCAAAAGGAGCCTCCTCGGGCCAGCCCTTCGCCCCGTCGCCCTCGCGAAGGTGGATCCGCCCATAACCCAACCGCGCCAGGCGCGAGGCCGCGGTCTGCGCGAGCCGGGGGATGCGCTCGATGGAGTAGACGTTACGGGTGATCTCGGCGAGCACCGCAGCCTGGTATCCCGAGCCGGTGCCAATTTCCAGCACCCGGCTGTTCGGTGACAACCCTAGCTGGGCGGTCATGTACGCCACAACCATCGGTTGCGAGATCGCCTGCCCCGATTCAATGGGCAACGCCCGGTCATCGTAGGCGGCGGCGCGCAGGTGCTCAGGAACGAACTCCTCTCGGGGCACCGCTTCCATGGCGGCGAGCACCAAAGGATCCGAAACCTCACCGAGCCGCAGGCGGCCTTTCATGAAGCGACGTTAGTCCGCCACAGTGGGATTGTCGAAGTTCTAGTTTCTTGGGCGTGGACGG
>PMKA01000346.1 GCA_003157575.1 Opitutia bacterium | reverse complement strand
AAGTCACCTGGTACATGATCTCGAATGACACCGGACCGGCCGTGAAGCCTGCAGCCAAAAGCCCGGCGTGATCAATTCATATCCTTTTTTTCATCGGTTCAGCAAGACCGCAAATAAGGCGAATCACAGGAAATGGATCGCACCGGAGGCAGGGAATGCTCCATAGATCGAGAGGGTTGAAAAAGATCGGGGCCATCATTACCGCGTTGATCTGCCTGTCCATCTCCGGCAGGGCGGTTCCCGATGTCAGGGTCGGCAAACCCGTCGAAATCGAGATTCCGGTGCGTACAGGAGGTTACGGCTCTGCGTTTTATGAGGAATCGGCGCGAGAGTTTGAGAGGTTGCGGCCCGGGACAAGGGTCGATCTTTATGGCGATCCGCGGATCGAGGACAAGGTGCGGGTGCGCATCATGGGAGGCGATTACCCCGATGCGGCCCTTGCCCCGTATCTTGCATGGCCGGTCCTCATCAAAGCAGGCAAGGTGCGCGATTTGGGAGGGGATCTGGCCGGTGCGAATTGGGAGGGCGACGCACGCTGGGGTGAGACGTTTCTTCCCGGCGCGCTCGATTCCTGGCGCATCAATGGACGGGTCTACGGCGTTCCGCTCAGCTACGCGTGCTGGACGATCTTCTACAATCAAAGGATGTTTCGGGAGCATGGCTGGACTCCCGCCCGCACCTGGGACGAATTCCTCGCCTTGTGCGAGCGCATCCGCGTGGCGCGCATCGCGCCGCTGAGCCTGACTGGAGTCTACGGGACTTATCCGGACGCATTCCTGCGGGCGGCCTGCCATGACCTTGTCGGAGCGGAAGGATGGAGGCGGCTCAACGAGTTGCAGCCGGGCGCAAGGCTGGATCCGAGATACGTCCGCAGCGCGGCGCTGCTCCAGACGATTACGCAGAACTACACGCTTCGCGGCTGGCAGGGCGCCACCCACACCGCCGCGCAGCTCGCGTTTCTTGAAGGACGCTCGGCCATGACAGTATCCGGGTCCTGGATGATCCAGGAGATGGCAGGCAAGATACCGGATGATTTTGAGCTGGGCGTGATGAACTTCCCGGTGTTTCCCGAAGGAGTTGCAGACCCGTCGACGATCCAGACCGGAAGCGACAGCTTCTTTATTTTCGCGACTGGCGACGCGAGACGCGAACAGGCGACCGTGGACTTTCTGCGGTTCCTGACTTCGCGCGGGCGGGCGGAGGCGTTCGTGCGGCAGGTCGACAGCCCGGTCGCGGTGCGCGGTGTTCCGCTTGGGGCGTTTTCAAGCCGGATGCGCGCCACCGCGGCATTGATCGCGCAGGCGAAGGAAGGATTCAACATGCCCCAGGTGATGCTCGATCCGCCGGCCGTGCGGCAGGCGTTGACTGACGGCCGGATGGCGTTGATGGAGGGACGCCTGACACCCCGGCAGTTTGCCGAACGGATGGAAGCGGCCGCCGGGGAGGATCGTGCGCGTGCGGCCGACCCCGACCGGCTGGAGTGCCGGCACTGGTTTGCAGGCTTGCTGCTGCTGCTGTCGGTCGCGGCCGCGGTGTTATGGCTGGCCGCCAGCTGGTGGAGGCATGCGAATACCGGTGCGTCCCGGAAGGAGGCGCGACTGGCTGGCGGGGATTCCACATTCGGCCGGCTTCGTCCGTCGGTCGGCCTGGGATTTGTCGGGCCTGCCCTTCTCATCTACGGCGGGTTCGTCCTGCTGCCGGGTCTGGCGGCGTTCACCTGGGCGTTTCAGCGCTGGGACGGCATCGGGCCTCGAACGTGGGCTGCGTTCTTCAATTTCAAGTCGCTGCTTTTCGAGAGCGATGTGTTCTGGATGGCGCTCCGGAACAACCTTTACCTGATGCTGGTGCCGGCCGTGGTGGTCGTGCCGCTGGCCCTGCTTTTCGCCGTTTTGATCCACCGCGGGGTCTGGGGCGCGGGCACGTTCCGGGTTGTGTTCCTTTTTCCGAACATGCTTGGCGGGATCGCCGCGACGCTTCTCTGGCTGAACGCCTACGAACCCCACGGCGGCCTTGTCAACGCGAGCCTCGTTGCGTTGGGACGGGTTCTGGACATCGACTGGCTGCGCGGGTTCGACGGTTTTCCGTGGCTTGCGCAAAGCCACCTCTATCCCGCGTTGATTCCGATCTATCTTTGGATGGCGTGCGGATTCAACCTGGTGCTTTATCTCGCGGCCATGGAAGGGATCGATCCCCAGCTGTATGAAGCGGCCGAGCTGGACGGCGCGCCGCCGTGGAGGCAGTTCTTCAGCATCACGCTGCCCCTGATCTGGGAGGTTGTCATCATCTCCGCGGTCTTCCTGGTGATCAGCGGCCTCAACGCGTTCGAGATGATCTGGCTGTTGACTTCGCAGGATCCGGCCAGCGCCAGCCACACGCTCGGCACGCTGATGGTCACCTCGATGTTCAAGGAGCTTCAGATCGGCCATGCCGCGGCGATCGCCGTCATCATGTTTGTGCTGGTGCTTGTCGCCAGCGCCGGCGTGATGCGGGGACTGAGGCGGGAGGATACGGAATGAGCGCCACGCGCCCCGAAAACCGGTTCCGGGTCAGCCGCGCGCTTGTCGGCGCGGTTCTTGCCGGCTATGCCGCGTGGGTCGTTCTGCCGATGGTCTGGATGGCCTATTCGTCGCTCAAGCCCGATCGCGAGATTTTTCGGGAGCCTTTTGCGCTGCCTTCGGCCGGCAACCTGCAGTTTGAGAATTACGGCCGGGCCTGGCGCGAGGCGCGGTTTGGCGACTATTTCCTCAACAGTGTGCTGGTCACCACGGCGTCCGTTGCGGCGATCGTGCTGCTCGGCGCGATGGCGGGATATGCGCTCAGCCGCTTCCGGCACCCGGCCGGCCGCGCGGTTTTCTGGCTGTTTCTCGCGGGGCTGACGGTCCCCGCGCAGCTGGCCATGGTGCCGCTGTTCTTCGAGATGCGAGGGCTGGGTCTGCTCAACTCGCGCGTCGGATTAATCCTCGTCTACACGGCCAACGGCCTGCCATTTGCGGTCTTCATCCTCGCGGGATTCTTCAAATCGCTGCCCCGCTCGCTCTACGAGGCCGCGGTGGTTGACGGCTGCAACGAGTTCTCGGCTTTCTGGCGGGTTCTGCTTCCGCTGGCCAGACCCGGGCTCGTCACGGTTGCGATCTTCCAGTTCATCGGCATCTGGAAGGAATACTTTTTCGCATTCCTGCTGATGAACGGGGGCGACGGCAGCGCGCGCACGCTGCCCCTCGGCCTGGCGAATCTCGCCATCACCTCACAATACCACACGGATTACGGGATGCTGTTTGCCGGCCTTGTGCTTGTGACCGTCCCCATCCTGATCGTCTACGTCGCCCTGCAGAAGCACCTGATCAAGGGGATCACCGCCGGCGCGTTGAAAGGGTAGGCCGCGGAGGAGGGATGCGGGCCCAGATCGTTCGATGAGGAGACCTCATAGATCAAAAAGAATGTCCGGGCCGAAGATCGTCCCGACCTCGAGATCCGATCGCTAGCCGAACTGGGCCGACATTCGAGCCACGATGGAGCCGTTCTTCCTGGCGATCGCGCGAAACGCCGCCGAAACTCCTGCCGCCGTGCTCGCGCGTTCCCAGAATTCCTTTGCCGCCCTGGCCGCGCTGCTCCACGACGCGGCAACGCCGGCCGTGGGTGGACGCGGCGCGAACTGGCGCTCGCCCAGATCGCCCTGGGCGCCGGGCGCATAGAGCATCGGCAGCATGTCGTAGAAGGGAGCCAGGCGGAACGGCAGTTGGTCGGCAAACCAAAAACTGACGTTGGCCCGGTGCATATCGCTGTTCGCAATCAGGTCGCCAAAACACCAGGTCCAGCGCAGCAAACGCGCGTCGTTCTCCGTGACCAGGTGCGCCTGTTCGAGGGCCGTGGCGGACGCGGCCCAATCGGCCGAACTGCCATCCAGGAATGCATCCTCGATCGCCCCCAGGCTTGTGACACCTTTGCGCCCAGCCACACCCACGCGGTCAAAGCGGTCGACCTCGAGAAAACGCCGGCCGCCGGCATCGATCAATCTGGACGCGGGGCAGGGGATCTTGTGCTTGCGAAGCACTTCTGCTGCCAGGTGCTCGCAGGCGAGCAAATCCGCCCAGCGCGCTGATACCGGCGATCGTTCCGCCGCGGAGAACTTCACGAGGACCGGTTGAACGCCGCCGCCCTTCCGGCGCACCGCGGCGAGAAACTTCGGCTGCTCGCCGCCGGCGGACGAGCCGGCCGATTCCCCGCGCTGGGCGGCCGTCGCCCGGTCGGGGTAGATGCGCGGGCGGTCCGAGGAAGGCGCCGGCTCCAGCAGCTCCGCGGCCCGAATCGCGCGTTCCATGGCGTGGTCGCCCACCACGAGATCGCCCGGCAGGTCGTATCCATCCAGGAGAAAATAGGACAGCGTGTCGTCGTCGCTCCATAGCCGGATGTCCGGCGGCACGCCGAGCCGCGGCGCAATTTCCCGGGCAATCGACCGGCCCAGGTAGCCCTGGGGCTGCACGTCCTGCAAAAAGAACGGCAGCGCCGGGAAGATCCCGTCGGGGTATTCCCGCTCCATCCAGGCGGGCGAGCGTCGACCCGGCACAAACCGAAAACCGCGGTGGAGGGAGCGCAGCGTGCCCCAGACCTGCGGCCGGCCGCGGTCGCCGATGCGATAGACGGGCCATTCGCTCCCGAAGTTTCGGACGGGGCGGCGCAGCGCGTAGCGGGTGCTGCGGGCTGCGCCGACGCGTTCGATTGACGGGCCGAGACCGGCCACGATCCGGCCCAGAGTCGCCGGGCTGATGGCCAATTCGTCGATGATGGCCCGGCTGGGCACCACTCCCCGTGCCTGCAACAGGAGGATGAGGCGGTTGGGATCCGGCGGTGGACGTGGCATCGTAGTGAAAAGATAACGGATAAGATATAGGTATCAAAAACGCATAGAAGACAAGTAAATACGTACTATATGATGGTTGTAGTGAAACGATTATTTGTTAGATAGAACACAAGGAATTTGGAAGCTGACCGGGGACGCGGTTGGGATGGGGATGATAATGAAGGCGCTGCGAGCGTGAGCGAGCGGCATGCCCGTCCGCCCGCTCACGCCCGCGGCCACGCCGTTCATCGAATCGCTCCCGATGCCCACCGAGGTGGCGGCGCGGGCGATCGCGCCGTTTGCCGCCCGGGTTGTGTCGGAACGCAATTGTCTCGCCTTGGTTTTTGCCGTCCGTACGACTCGTCAATCCCCTTACTCCTCCCATGGCTCCCCCGGAAACACTGAAACTGCGAGAGAAACTTTCCTACGGCTTCGGCGATCTCGCCTCCGTACTCTACTGGCAGACCTTCATGGTCTACCTGACGTTCTTTTACACCGACGTCTTCGGGATCGCCGCGCTCGCTGCCGGCACGATGCTGGGGCTCAGCCGAACCGTCGACGCGTTCTTCGACCCGGTCATGGGAATGGTCGCGGACCGCACGAAAACGCGGTGGGGGAAGTTCCGCCCGTTTCTGTTGTGGTTCTGCGTGCCGTTCGCCGTGGTCGGCGTGCTTACTTTTACCACGCCCGGTTTCAGCGAGTCGGGCAAATTGATCTGGGCATGGCTGACCTACAACGCCCTGATGCTGCTCTACACGGCGATCAACATCCCCTACACGGCGATGCTGGGGGTGATCTCATCCAACCCCAATGACCGCACCTCATTGTCGTCGATCAAGTTTGTGGGCGCATTTGCAGCGGGCATGATCGTTTCGCAGTTCCTGTTGCCGATGTCGAAGATCATGGGGCATGGCAACGCGGCGCTTGGCTGGCAGCTGTCGTTCGTGATCATCGGCATCGCCGCAGTCGTGTTTTTCCTCATCACCTTCCTGAATACCAAGGAACGCGTCAGCCCGCCGGTGGCGCAGAAGACGTCGGTTCTTCGTGATTTGGGCGACCTGATCACCAACGTGCCCTGGTTGATCCTGGTGGCGACCACGCTCACGTTCATCCTTTTTGTGGCGCTTCGGAGCAGCGTGATCGCGCATTATTTCAAATACTATGTGGGAAGCCAGACGGTAACCCTGCCCTCTTTCCTCCCCGGGATCGGCGGAACCCAGGAATGGCATCTGGAAGGCCTGGTCTCGACCTTCAATTCCAGCGGCCAGCTAGCCTCCCTCATTGGCGTCATCCTTGTACCGTTCTATGCCAGATGGGTGGGCCGGAAGGTGGCGTTTGTTTCGCTATTCGTCGTCGCGATCCTGAGCACGGCCTCATTCTGTTTCTTCAAGCCGGATCAGCTGGCGCTCATTTTCGGCATGAACCTTCTTGGATCGATCAGCGGCGGCCCGCTGAGCGCCCNNAGCGCCCTGCTTTGGGCCATGTACGCGGATACGGCGGATTACGCGGAATGGAAGAGGGGCCGGCGCGCCACCGGGCTCGTCTTCTCAGCCTCGATATTCTCCCAGAAATGGGGTTGGGCGATCGGCGCCTGGGCTTCCCTGGCGCTCCTGTCGAGCGTCGGCTTCAAGGCCAACATCATTCAGACTCCTGCAACGCTGC
>PMKA01000543.1 GCA_003157575.1 Opitutia bacterium | reverse complement strand
AACCCGCCGCATCATCAAAACGTCCCGGGTCCGCTCCGGCAATGCCGCGAGGGCGGTTGCAATTTGGTTAATTTCATCATGAAAGCTCGCCTTCTGCTCCGGATCGGCATCCGGTGCAGCGAGCCCAAGCTCTTCGATGTTGCCGACGGCGAAGATCGATACGATACGGGCCCGGCGCAGGTGGTCGACCACGACCGAGTGTGCGACTTGAAAAGCGTAGCGCCGACCATCGAGGATGCCATCGAAACTCTCCAGAGAGACGATCCGCGCGTAGGTCTCCTGAATGATGTCGTCGACATCCAGATCGTATAATCTGTTGCGATTGAGCCAGCCCCGAATGGCGGGCTCGTGCGGCAGCACGTTGCGGGCAATCCAGCTCGCCCGATCGCGGACTCTGTCGCTCATCGCACCGCCCCAGACCTGCCCCTCCCCGCCAGCTCGGCGGGTTAACCGGGTTATACCCCGTCAGACCCGTTTTGTATGCGAAATGATTCGGACCGGGCCCGTTTCCCGCCGTTAACCGAACCGTACCCGCGCTCAACGGTAGTGATAGAGGCGTACCCTGTGGATGCTGAAGGTCCCGGTGGGGACCAGAAGATGGCGGCCCTGATTGGTCTCGTCGCCGTTCATACGGCGCCCCGGAACGAAGACGCCTTTCACGAAGCTGCCTTCGTCGACGGCTTCGATCCCAGCCATCGGATCGGAAATCCCGTTGGTACCGAAGTAGATATACAGGCCGGTCCCGGCAACTAGGAACTCGTCCGGCCCAATCTGAATGACCAACCCGCCATGGGCGCCCGGCATCTCGACTTCTACCTTTTGGCCGATCGAAATCGGTCCTGGCGCCTTGAAGTGGACTTCGAAGGTGTAGCTGCCGAGCGTGAATTTTTGCGCCGACAGGTCTTGGGTGCCATCGAACGCCGAGGGCGTGCGGATTCCCACCATCCGGCCGGTCCCCTGAGCGGCGAGAATCTGCGGCGAGAGCTGCCGCAAGAGGCCATAGGACGCCGCCAGCACCTTTTGCTCTTCGGCACTGAGATGTTCCGGCGCGTAGGGCGAAAATCCCATGGCATTCAGGCTGGCAAACGCCCAGTAACCGTTGGCGGAGATCTCCGCAGCGTTGACGCGACCGGTCTCGGGGATGAACAGCGGATTGTCGGCCCGCGGATACTTGCTGGCCCATTCCACGAAGTTGGGAAAATAAAGGTCGGGCACCAAGAGATCGACCGCCGGCGCCGCGGCGCGCCAGATATCGAAGAGATGCGGCAACGGACCGCCACTGATGTATTGACCGGGCTTGAAGCCCGGCCGGATCAGGGCCGCGTTGGCGAATGTCGGCAGCGGATAGATGGCTTTGCCGACGGCAGCAACCTTGCCGGTGTAGAGGCCCTCAGTCCACGCGTTAAACAGTTCGTCGGTGGCAGGTCCCGCACCAAAGGTTGCTTCCCAGCTGGCACCAACCTTAGATCCGTTCGCAGTCCACGCTTGGCGCAGCGCCGGTTCGAGCCGGTCGCGGTTCTTGGCAAGGTAATCGGTGAGTTGCGCGGGAACCGGAGCGGCAAACGCGGCATTGGCGGCCTCGCTGTGCTCACGGGCTTCCTGAACCATGCCGACTTCGTTTTCAGGTTGAACCATGATGACCGTGTGCCGGGATCCGTCGATGGCACGCACATGCTTCATCAGAGCGGCATAAGCCTTGATGTCGGCGTCTAGATTGCTTTGACTGTTCGCCGTCAGCATTTCCAGAGTGGTGCCGTCGGACAGCGTGGCGCGCGGGAATCGCACCGGATCGCGCTTGACCCAGGCCGGAACATAGCTGGACATCGAGTTCTTCCAGCTTCCGAACCAGAGCAGCACGATACGCATGTTGTGTTTGCGGGCGACTTCGATCAGCACGTCGACACTGCGGAAATCGAATTTGCCTTCGAGGGGCTCGATCAGCTCCCAATAGGCCGGCAGCAGGACGGTGTTCATGTTCATGGCCGCCAATTGCGGCCAGACCGGCGCCATATAAGCGACACTCGACGCGCTCGAATTGTTGAGCTCGCCGCCGAGAACGAGGAACGGCTTGCCGTCGACGATGAGTTGGGTAGCGCCGTGTTCCTGGTGCAGTTGCGGGATCGGGGCCGGCGGCCTGGAGGCCGCATGCGCTGTTGCCGGCATCAGAAGCGCTGTCAGCGCCGCGATCAAGATGGTCTTCGATCTTCCCATGGCTTCGATCTCGTCTCGGTTATGCCATCGATTGCTATCAGTCATGACGCACATCATGCGGCTTGGCCAGACTGTCACGCCGCCGAATATATCGCGGTGAGTCAATTCGGCGTGAAGCCTCGGCGTCATTCAACAAAAAGGCGGCACCTTTTAGGGGTGCCGCCAGTTATGCCTAAGGGGAGGAATTGTCCCTACAGGCAAGCTACGAAATTAGAGTGCCCCGCGGACGCCCAACATGAACGTCGAGCCCGGGTTGTAGATCTGATTGAACATATTCGAGAACTGCTTGTACCCGCCGGTATTCTTCGCATGAGTCAGGTTGGTGGCGTCGAAAGTCAACTCCGGGTCCGTCGGGATTTCCCCGAAGAACTTGGAGAGTTTGAGGCTCGACGACAGGTCGAGCTGACCGTAATCCTGCGAGTACTCGTTCTGGATCACCGCCAGGTTGGCGATCAAGCCATAGACGTTCGAATTGGAGAGCGTGCCACGGGTGTATGCCCACGTCGCTCTCACCATGACGCCGTCGTGCTCGTAGAAGCCCACCAAGTTGTACTGGGTCGGCGATACGTTGAGCACAACCGACGGGGCGGCGCTGTTGGGCGTCGTCTTGCTGGAAACAAACGTGGCATTTGCCTGGAAGCCGAAGCCCGGCAGACCGACGTCCTTCAGCAGGAAGTCGAGCGGCTGGACCCAACCCAACTCGAAGCCCTTGATCGTCTCCAAGCCCTGAGCATTACGCGCCTGGGTGATGGTGACGTTCAAGCAGTCCACCGTTTGCGCCGTCGCATTGTAGCAACCGTTGTTGACCGCCGCAGCCATGAGTGAGTCATGGATCACGCCGGTAAACGAACTGAACGGACGGCCGAACTGTGCCAAGTACGGGAACGGCTCGGTAAACGAGTAGTTGCTCGGGAAGCCGGTGATCATCTTCCTGAAGTAGCCGACGCTGACGTAGCCTTCATCACCGGTGAAGAGTTCGGCGCCGAAGTCCATGTTGGTCGAGAAGAACGGCTTCAACTGCGGGTTACCGAGAGTCCACGACAAACCGTCCGAGCCGCCGCCGCCCAACACCGGCAACATGCTCGCCGGATTGGCACGAGTCATGGTACGCGACACCGCGGCACGAAGCTGGAAGTCTTCCAGCACTTCCCACACTAGGTTCGCGGACGGCAGGAAGGCCGAGTACGAGCCCTTCTGGGTTGTCGGGACGTAGTAGGCGGGATACTTGCCACCGTCGGCGAGCGACTGCGCAACGGTACGCGGATCGGTGACCTGGTTGTAGCCGGTGACGGCCTGCTCGGTCCTGATCCAACGGCCGCCGAACTGGTACTTCACCTTCTGATCGCCACGATGCAGCGTGCCGGAGAACTCGGCATAGAAG
>PMKA01000022.1 GCA_003157575.1 Opitutia bacterium | reverse complement strand
CGCAGGTGATCGCCTACCTGCAGCAAAGATACTCGCTCATTGTTCCCCCTGCGATTCCGACTGCGCTCGCCGCAAACAACGCAGGCCCCCGGCGAATCTCCCTGTCCTGGACTGCGGGGTCCGCCGACCAGTACTACTATGATCTGCAGCGAAAGGCCGGGAGCGATTCAGACTTTGTCACGATCGCAACACACGTGGGCCAGCTGAGCGTGATCGATCACGACGTCCAGATGGCTGCTGGCAGCGTCTATCAATATCGTGTGCGCGCGGTCAATGGCCTCGGAGATGTTTCGGCGTTCACCGATCCCGTTACTGTCGCCTACGATCCGGCGGCGGTGGTGGTGCCGCCGGGCGTTGACCTGCAGCTCTGGCTCAAGGGGAACGCAGGCATTGTCACCGATGACCAGGGGCGGATCATCCAGTGGCAGGACCAGAGCGGCAACGCCAATGATGCAGCGGGGACGGCGACAGTCCTGACCAACGACGCCAACGGCAAGCCAGCGGTGCATTTTGGCCAGGGCGAATCGCTGAGCGCGCCTGCTTTCCTGGCGAAAGCGGCGATGGGCGAGGTATTCGCGGTGGTCAAGAAAGATCCGCTGTCGATTCTGGGAGCTCCCTATGCCCTCGGCGTGCTGTTTGGAGGGGACCGGACGCTCTATCCCAACGAACGTGGACAGATTGTGGACGGCATGGGGCTTTTGACCAATACCGGAAAGCCCACTCAGGATATCTTCAAATATTGCCTCTATGGAGTTTCGGTGGGCCTCACCGAGAAGGCGGTCAGTTTCAACGGCATCAAGTATTATGGTAAGCCTCTTGTCCCCGGCAGTTTTTCATTCGGTTCCAACCTTCGACTCGGAGACGACCAGTATTCGGGTGAGACGGGAACATATTATGGATTCGAAGGCGCCGTAGCCGAAATCTTGGTCTACAATCGGAACCTGAATGATGACGAACGCGTTCAAATAGCTGCATATTTGCAGCAGAAATACGCGATTATTCTTCCGGCGGCGATCCCGACAGCGCTTCAGGCTCGCAGCGCCGGCGCTGGGCGAATCGCGCTTTCCTGGTCGGCGGGGTCGGCGGACCAATGCCTCTACGACGTCGAACGCAAGACCGATGGCGACCCGGATTATGTGCCAATCGCGACGCTCGTGAGTCAGCTGGCGCTCACTGATCGGGACGTCCACCTGCCCTCCGGCACAATCTATTCGTACCGCGTCCGGGCCATCAACTCCTTGGAGGATGCTTCTGCCTATTCCGACGCTGTTTCTATCGCCTACGATCCCACCATTACGGCAATCCCACCGGCTGATAATATGCGCCTCTGGCTTGAGGCGGACGCGGGCGTTGTGCCCGACGACCAGGGACGTATCAAGGAATGGCAGGACCAGAGCGGCAACGGCAGCAATGCTGAAGCGAGGAATGACGACTATTGGGGGGTCTATCCTCCGTCGTTGGCCGCCAACGAGGTTAATGCAAAACCGGCGGTGTTTTTTGGCAATAACAACGCATTTAGCCTGCCGTCTGTCCTTGCCGGGGAACCGGCGGGCGAATTGTTCCTCGTCCTCAAGAAGAACCCTATAACGTCGGACGACTATGCTGATTTTGGGGGCCTGGGAAATCTGTTTGGCAATGGGGGGACCAGCTATCCCAACCAGTTCGGCGAGATCGACGATGGCATGGGTGCACAGACCAATGTGGGAAAACCTGCGCAGGACATCTTTAAATATTCGATCTACAACGTGTCGGCTGACGCAGCGAGAAAGACGGTGCGCTTCAACGGGGTCAGATTTTTCGATGGAGATGTCGCAGGCGAATATTTTGGTTTCGACAATACGATTTCGTTGGGCGTGCGCTCATTTGGAGAGTGGAATGCCCCGTTTAACGGCGAGGTGGCGGAGATGATGGTCTATAACCAGGTCTTGGATGACGCCGCGCGGAACCAGGTGATCGAGTACCTGCAGCAGAAATACGCGGTCATTTCACCGCCCGCCGTTCCCGTTTCGTTTGCAGCGGACGTCACGCTTTCAGGAGACGTGGCGCTTCATTGGGCGCCAGGATCAGGTGACCAATACCTCTACGACATCCAGCGCAAGGGCGACGGCGATGCGGACTTCGTGACAATCGCTGCTGGTCTCACCGGATCATCGTACATGGACACCGCCGCAAACCTCCAACCTGGAGTAACCTATTCCTATCGGGTGCAAGCCGAGAACGGTTTGTCTGCGGTATCGGCCTATGGCGAACCTGTGTCACTGACGTTCAATCCGCCGGGATTGCCGATTCCTTCGTCGGGTATCAGTCTGTGGCTGCGGGCGGACGTGGGCGTCGTCACGCAGGATGTGGCTGGCACCGCGCAAGTTCTCGCCTGGCGCGACCAGAGCGGATACGGTCGGGATTTGCTGGCGCCTGATCTGCAATATTTGCCGGATCTCAAGCAGACCGATGTCAACGGACTTCCCGCCGTGCACTTTCCGGTCCAATGCAGAGGCTTGGGCACAGACGGGTTCGTCGCAGGAACGCAGACTGGTGAGTTCTTTGTGGTGGTGAAAAAGGACGCCGAAGGCGGATGGGGAGGATTGGGCGAGTTCTATCAAATCGGTCCACCGCCCAATTTCTCCGCCTGGCACCAATCGGTGTACGGAAATGAAGACGGCGTGATCACCGATAATTTCCTGGCCGACAATACCCAGGTGGTCGTCCCTGGGTTGGATCTTTGCAGC
Organism: Opitutia bacterium; assembly: GCA_003157575.1. GTDB lineage: Bacteria > Verrucomicrobiota > Verrucomicrobiia > Opitutales > Opitutaceae > Fen-1467. The sequence continues at coordinate 13,067 of PMKA01000022.1, read as the reverse complement.
TACCATGTCTACAACGTCACGGCCGCGGATTCGAGCTGGATGGCGCGCCTGAACGGAATACTGGAGTGTGAATCCGCCCGCACTTGGTCCTTCGGCACCTCGACGAGCGGGAGGTTTCATCTCGGCGTTGACGGAGACGATTCCTCCAATTCCCTCGGTGGATCGGTAGCCGAAGTCATCTTCTATGGTCGTGCCTTGACCGATGGTGAACGTGCGCAACTGATCGCCTACCTGCAGGCCCGATATGCGGTGATCCCGGCGCCGCAGACGCCGCTCAACTTGCAGACGCATGAAGCGCTGAACGGGTCCCATATCTACATCGACTGGCAGCCGGCTGCTGGTCAGGCCGCCGTCTTCGAAGTCCAGCGCAAAGGCCCGCAAGACGCCGATTTTGTCACCATGGCGACGGACCTTTTGAAACCATTCTGGCGGGACACCGCCGGCACCCCGGGGAACACCTACACCTATCGTGTCAGGGCGAAGAACGGGGTAGGAGCCGTATCCCCATTCAGCAATGACGCGACCGGGGCGCTTTCCGGAACGGCGCCAATCCCGATTGGCGGCATGCGCCTTTGGCTGCGCTCGGACACTGCTGTCATTACCGACACTGTTGGCGCCAACGATTTCGTCACGGCATGGTGCGACCAAAGTGGAAATGGCAATGATGCCGTCGGGTCGCGAAGCACGTCTTCTCTCGGACCGCGACGGGTGACTGGAGGGCCGAATGGAGTCCCTGCGATTACCCTCACGTCGGATTCCTTCTCTCTGCCCGGATTCCTGAACGGAGCGCAACAGGGGGAGCTGTTCCTTGTGCTCAGGAGGATCAACTTCTACTCCAGCGGAACCCTCGGCAGTTTTCACGCAGGCCACGTCTCCCAATATCCCGATGATTCCGGCCGGATACAGGACAACTTCCTGTCGTCGACCTCCCATGCCTTTGCACCTCGTGCAAGCCTCGGAAACTACCATGTCTATAATGTGGCCTCGGGACCGGATGGCTGGGCGGCGCGGGTGAACGGGATTCCGGAGTTCGTCTCGACAGACAACGTGGTTTCGAATTCTGATTCGGCTCGATGCGCATTGGGATCGACCACGTATTCCTTGGGATACGCAACGAACAGCTCCTTCGACGGTGCAATGATCGAGGCGATCTTCTACGATCGCGTCCTCAGCGCGGACGAACGGAGCAAGGTGCAGCAGTATTTGCAGGATCGCTACGCCGTGGTTCCGGATCCGGCGGTGCCGACGGCCCTGGGCGGGAATGCGCCGCTTCTGGCGTCGGCTTCCGAGGTTCGGCTGGAATGGCAGACGGGCGCTGCGCAGGAAGTCGTCTATGAAGTCCAGCGGAAGGCTGCCGGCGATTCCGACTTTGCGACGATTGCGACCAACCTGACGCAGACTTCTTATGTGGATTCGAACGTGATCGCTGGATCCACGTACACCTACCGCATACGCGCTGTGAACGGGCTTGGCGTCGCGTCAGACTGGGGCAGTGAGGTTGTTGTGGCGGTGCCCGTGCGTTCAACGGCCGTACCGGATCAGGGGATTCGCCTCTGGTTCAGGGCGGACTCTGGCGTGCAGATGGACGCCTCTGGCAACGTTCTGCGCTGGTTCGACCAGAGTGGATGCGGCAACGATGCGACGGCTCGACTTCATGACAGCTGGAACTCGGTTCAGGTTGTTCCAAACGCAGTCAACGGTCAGTCGGCGCTAGGCTTCGTCGGGCAGGAGACTCTGACTATTCCGAATGGTGTTTTACAGGGCGGCTCCGCCGGCGAAGTGTTTGTGTTCCTCAAGAAAGATCACTATTACGATAGCACGCACGATAAGGTGCTTTGGTCTGGCACTTATTACCCCCGTTCAGACGGGAGAATCTCGGACGGGTTGGGACGTGGTGGTCAGTATGCACAGTTCGCACCGACCCAAACCATCTATGACTACCACCTATACAATGTTTCTGTCGGCTCCGACTGGGTCGCCCGCATCAATGGAGTGGAGCAATATCGCGACACGATCGGCCAGGTCCAGTTCGGCTCGCTGAGTCTGGGTTGTTTCGGGTACAACTGGTATTACAGCCCGCCGCAATTCACCGGCGAAGTCGCGGAGATGCTTGTCTACAACCGCGTGCTTTCTGCCGAGGAGCGGCATGCTGTCGAGAACTACTTTTACGGCCGGTATTCCCAGACCCTTTTCGCGCCGAATTTTTCTCCCCTCCCGGGCCGATTTGAGAACCAGGTGACGGTGACGCTCGGATGCGCGACACCAAATGCGGAAATCTATTATTCAACCGACGGATCGGCGCCGGTGCCCGGTGTCTCCGCGCGATATTCGGCTACGCTGACCTTCACCGAGAGCACCCAGCTGAATGCAATCGCCTTTGCCAACGGCGCGACGAGTTCGCTGGCGTCCGGCTTGTTCAGCATAGGCATTGCACCCGGCGCGCAGACTGCAACCTCAGGGTTTTCGGCTACTTACTACCAGACTGCGGACTTCGGCGGAACGACCGTCAGGCGGATCGATCCGACCATCGATTTCGGGGAATACTGGCGGTCCTCGTGCATCCCGGCGGACACACGCAGCGTACGTTGGACGGGGACGCTGACAGCCCGGTTCACCGAAGCGTACACATTCCACATCGCCTCACAGGGTCAGCCGCGCTTGTGGATCGGTGACACGCTGGTCATCGACGGTCTGGGCCAGGCGTCCGCCCAGGAACTGTCCGGGGTGGTCCACCTCGAGGCAGGGCAGACCTATCCCGTCCATCTGGAATATCTGCCCTGCTATTATCCAGCTTCCGGGGAGCACCTTTCGCTGTCGTGGTCCGGACTTTCCACGGCCGAAGAGGTCGTGCCGGCATGCCAGGTCTCGTCCGGACTTCCGTTCGGCGGCACCGTGGCCACTCCGGTGGCGACACCGGCCGGCGGAGCGTTCGTTGATACCATCAGCGTGAGCTTGAACGCGGGTTCGCCCGCCGGCGCCCGCATTTACTACACGCTGGACGGTTCCGACCCAGGTGCCACGTCAGCGCTTTATACCGCACCGATTGTGTTGCGGCAGTCTGCGACAATAAAGGCGTTTGCGAGCGCCTCCGGCTTCAACGACAGCGGAGTTCTGGCCGCCTCCTATACGCTCGACACCGCAGCGCCCGTTCTTTCCAACCTCACGTTTAACGGCGCCCCCGTGCCTGCATCGATCACGACAAACGGAGCCTTTGGCATAACAGCCACAAGCAACGTGGGAGTCCGGCGCGTGGATTTCCGCCTTGATGGGCAGCTCATTGGTTCGAGCACAGTGCCGGCAGCCGGTTTCACCGCGCAATTCTCGATCGGCAGCGTTCTCGACGGCACGCACGCCCTGACGGTGCAGGCTTGGGATGTCGCGGGCAAGCCATCGGACGTCCTGACAACCACAATCCAAGTTGCCCTTCCGGCTCCGATCCCGCCGGTCATCACGTCACCGAACGACGGAAAGAAGGTTAACGTGTCCGCACTCACCGTTCGTGGCACGGCCGCGAGTCTGACGACTGTCCGGCTTTACGTTGGAGCCGGGCTTGTCGGTTCCACGACAGCCGCTGCGGATGGTTCTTTCTCGTTTGCGATCACGCTGAATGCCGGCGCCAACGCGATTTACGCCACTGCGCAGAACCGCAACCCGCAGCCCAGCTCTCCTTCAGCGGTTGTGACTGTCACCTACGACAACACCGTCCCGGCTCCGCCCACGGCCCTGAGCGCACGCGCCCTTGCCGGCGGCAAGATCGGTCTCACATGGTACCCGCCGGCCAGCGGCCTGGCGTCCGGCTATTATCTCTTCCGCTCTACAGCGCCGATTCCCGCAGGCACCGCGCTGAGTTTGGCCGACGCCATCGGCGCGATGGTTCACGGTCAGAGCTTCACCGATACACCGCCGGCAGATGGTCATTACTACTATCGGGCCGTCACTGGCTACAGCGTTGGCGATGGCACCACTCTGAGCGATCCGTCCAACCAGGCCGACGCCGTCTCCGACGGCACCGCGCCCAGCGCAACCGCGAGTCTGCAAGCCATAGGGCCATTCTATGACGCCGCCGGACACCGCTTCGGTGTTGGCCTCGTCCAGGCCACGCTCACGGTCTCCGAGCCATTGGGCGCTACGCCATTCTTCAACCTCGCCGTTGCGGGCGGTTCGCCGGTCTTTGTCGACCTGACACCTCAGGGCGGGAATGTCTACCAGGGCGTCTTTTCAATAACCTCCTCTACCTCCTCGGGCGTCGTCAGTCCCGTCTTCTCGGCCGTCGACCTCGCAGGCAACCGCGGCGCCACGGTCACCCTCACAACTCCGGCGGTAATCGACACGCTCGGTCCGAGAGTCATCGGACTTACCCCGGTCAGCATCACGGATTCGGGAGCGCTGAAGGACCTGCCGGAACTAAAGGCGATCAAGAACGACCCCGTTCCGCCGGCCACAGCCGTCTCCGTATCGTGGCGTCTTGCGTTGGATGAGGCGCCGAAAGCCGGAGCCATCCCCGCGGTCACCGCCACTTTGTCGGGCGATCCCGATCATCCGTTGACGCTGACGGTCACCGACGCTGGTGACAGCGATCCGCTCACCTGGCTCGCCCAACTCGCGCTCCCGGCGGATGCAGGCGTCGAAACGCAGAGTCTTACCCTCCACTTTGCCGCCTCCGATGATCTCAACAACCTCGGGCAGGACATCCTTCCGCCACACAGTTTTCAGGTCTACAAGGGCGATCTGCCGCCGCTGGCCGTCCCAATTGGATTCACCGCGACAACCTTGCCTGCCGGCGCGATTGACTTGACCTGGCAGGCCGTTCCTGGAGCCGCGGCCTGCGAGATCCAGTACCGCGGTCCGGGTGATGCCGATTTCAACGACCTGACCATGGCCGCTGGTGACGCCACCGATTACCGGTACACGCCTGCGGCTGATGGCGCCTATTCCTATCGGATCGCAAGCGTGCGCACAGCCAACGGACAGGCTTCCGTCAGCGGATGGAGCGCAGTCGTCACGGCGCGGTCCGATCGTGTGCCGCCGGACGCTCCTGCCGGCCTCGCCCTTGAAGTCGTTCCGCAGGGCGTCAAAGCCTCGTGGGATCCGCCCGCAACCCACGCCGACGACGTGGCGGGCTATGCGCTTTACCGAAGCCCGGCCGCCATCACGAGCGTCGCGGGGCTGGATCCGGCCGTCGCACAGATTTCCGCCGCCGCCACGCTCGCCGTCGATCCGCGGCCCGACGGAACGCAGCCCTTCTACGCGCTCATCGCGTTCGATCAGGCGGGCAACCAGTCGCCGCCGGTTTTTGGCTTTGCGAATGTGGGTCTGCTTCCCGTTCGCAGCATTGCCGTTGCGCAGGTGGATTCCTCGTCGCCGGTTCTCTCGTGGGAGATGGCTCCCGGCAGCATCATCGATGGCTACAACCTGTCGGTCGGGGATTTGCCGATCTCGCTGAACGGGTCCACGCTCATCCCGGTCGACACGCTTTCCTACACCGATTCCGGCTACACGGCTGGCGACCGACTTTACACGGTGGCGACTGTCAGCGGTCCGGACAGCAGCGAGCGCAGTCTCACGCTCCCGAATTTGACGCTCACGCTCGACTCCGAGGCCGGGATAAAGCGCGGCCTGATGAACACGCTCATGGTGACGGTCCGCAACAATTCGGCGCAGCCGGTGACCGATGCCCGGCTCCTGGTCGAGCTGGCCGGGCGCACTCATTCCGCCGCGGATCTTGTGACGGTTGCCGCCGGCGCCGAACAAGCGGTGCCCGTCGTGGTCGGCGGTTATGACGATCTCACTGCTGGAACCGCTGCGGCGGGTCTGACGCTGGTCGTCTCGCCCAATGAAGGCGAAAGTGCCACCTTGCAGCGCTCGGCCTCAGTCCAGGTGACCGAAGGCGCGCTCGCTGCTGAAATCCTCCCCGGCGAACTTACCCGGGGCGGCTCCGGACAGGTGCGTTTCAAACTCACCAATCCGTCCTCGCTGCCCATTGAGTTCAAGGTGGCCGGCCAGCAGGGAGCCCAGGCGTCCGGCGAAGTGCGCCTAAAAGTCCTCGATTTGCAGGGCTCGCTGCTTTCGTCCACTCCGCTGCTGATCGCAATGGGCGACGACGTTGTCGCGTTGCCGGACGGGACCGTCATCGTGCGCGTGCCCGCAGGGGCCAGCTACACCTCGCCAGTCGTCTCGCTTCCGGTTCCGGCCTCGGCGCCGGCCCTTGTCAATGTCGCCCTCGAGATCGACTCGGTGTATTACCATTTCGGGCAGGGCGACACGCAGGTGACGCTCAAGGGTCCGCAAGCCCTGCAGCAGGTGTCCACGATCGAGACGCCGTATCTCGCAGAGGTGACCTCGATCTCCCCTGTCGAGTCAAACGGCGACCGGCCGATCGTGGTCCTTGGCCGTGCGCTCTGGCGCGGTGTCGATCCGGCTTCCTCCTCAGCGCCGGCGGGCGACGTGAAGGTTGTCGTAACGATCAGCCTCGACGGCTTCATCCGGCAGCAGAGCGTGCTGACCGGGACGGACGGATCCTTCGCGTACACATTCCAGCCTGACCCCGCGGAAAAAGGAGGCGTGTATCAGGTTTGGGCCGCGCATCCCGATCTCACCCAGGCGCCCGACACTCCGGCCACATTCACAATCCGCCGCGTCACCGTTTCGCCGCAATCGTTTGATTTGCGGACGCCGCGCAACTACCGCCAGGCGATCCCGGTCGGCGTCCTGGCCGGCGCCGGCACCACCGTGCAAAACCTCCGGGCGGTGCTTGCAGTTCCACTACCGGCAGCCGTTTCAGTCGACACACCGACCGTTTCAGTCCTTGCGCCCGGCCAGAACATCACGCTTCCGCTTACCATTGTCGGCCTCGCCCCGACGACTACCTCCAGCGACACAGGCACCCTGATTTTCCACGTTGTGAGCGATGACGGCGCGGGGGGGCAGACCACCTGGGCTGATATCACGGTCAGCTACACTTTTTCCGCAGCCAAGCCCTATTTGCAGGCGACCCCGACGCTCACCGAGATCGGCGTGCAGCCGGGACAGGTTGCCTCCGGGACGGTGGCGCTAACCAATCAGGGCCTTGCTCCGCTGGCGGATGCGACCGCGAGCCTCGTTTCGGCAGACGCCACGGCGTTACCCGCCTGGATCCGTCTGCAGACTCCCGCCGCGCTGGGCACCATCGACATCGGCGCCGGGCAGAGCGTGATCATCTCGGCGGCTCCCCCGGTCGATGGCCAGCTCATCGACGTCGTCTACCATTTCTACCTCCATGTGCAGGGAAGCGACCCCGCCGCAGCGGCGGGTCAGGACTTCCCTGTCTCCGTCACCGTTTCGCCCGGGGGCAAGGGTGGAGCGCTGCTCAAGATCGTCGATCCCTATTACCAGTTGACCCTTCCCGATGGCGCGACAAACGCCGCCTTCAACGGTCTGTCCGGCGCCTCGGTCGTCCTTGAGAAGGAGTCCTCCACAGGCGTTCCGACCATCACCCAAGGCGCGACAACCGATACCAACGGAGAGGTGTCATTCAGCGACCTTCCCGCCGGCTCGTACAAGCTGCGCATCAATGCGGACCGGCACGAGCCCGACATCAGCCGCATCGTGATCAAGCCGGGCGTCATCTACGCCGACCAGATCCCGCTCGCCTACAGTCCCGTCACATTCACATGGGAGGTTGTCCCGGTCACGTTCCAGGACCGCTACGATGTCGTCCTGACGGCCACGTACGAGACCAACGTCCCCGTGCCGGTCGTCGTGATCGAGCCGGCCTCGATCAACCTGCCCAAGATGTGCGCCGGCCAGGTCTTCGCGGGCGAATTCAAAATCACCAACCATGGCCTGGTCGACGCCCACGATGTCAGCGTTCCGGTCCCTGCGACCGACGCGAATTTCTCGTACGAGTTGCTCTCCAGTTTCGGCGACACGGTCAAGGCCGGGCAAACGGTCACCGTTTCCTACCGCGTGAAATGCCTCAAGCCGCTTCCCGGCGCCTGTCCGGCGACGGCGGACGATTCGCCGCACTTCTGGAGCCGGTTCATCGCATCGCTCGGCGGAGGGAATGGCGGCCCAAATGCCCCGACCGGCGGTCCTTCCTCTGCTTCCGTCGGTGGCACAGGCGTCTCGGCCGCGGGTGACAGTGGCAGTGCTTTCCGGGCGGCCCTTTTCGGCCAGTCCGGCAATTGGCCGTTGGCGCTGGGCTGTTCGGCACTGGGCGTTGCCCTCTTTGCTGGCATTTTGTATCTCGTCAATCCGCGTCCCTGCGAGAAAGCGCGGGCTCGCTGCACCTGCTCTGGAAAGCCTTCGGACAGCATCCGGTCTTTGCGCCTCCTGAGGCGATTCTCGTCGGATCGAATGCCCTCCATACCGGCCCGATTAGTCTTCGTCATCCGTCTGGTGCTTGTTGCCGAATTCGGTCTTGCCCTGCCTCCCGGCGCAACGGCGGACGGCGACGGTGGATGCGGAACCTATGCGAGCTGCATCTCTGTCTCTTTCTATTTTGTCGGCGCCTGTGGCATCAAGTATATGGGCAGCGGTTCAGTCTGCATCTACAGTGTCTACGGGGGGTGCGCCGGCGGCGGCGGAAGCGGTACCGGATATCCCACGCCCGTCGGTGTCGGTAACGGTGGACCTGGTTCACCCAGCGGTTGGCAGGGTAGCGGCGGGGGAAGCGCCAGCGGCAAGAAATGCAGCCAGAAGCCTCAGCAACGGTGCGATCTTCCGGGCGACAATCCCGACGCAAGGAAGGACTGCAGGGGCAAGAACGATCCCGCCCGGCGCAACGAATGCAACGGAGTCTTCCAGCCCGGCGGCAGTTGGGTGGATCTTGTTCAGGGTCAGTTCCGCGATAACGCGACCGACCTGATGGTGCCGGTGCCGGGCGGTGAGGTGGCTGTCTGGCGGAACTTCAACCGTTCCCGTTGGAGATTCCGGATGATCGACGACCTCCATGTTCTGAACGCCGGGCCGATATACCTCAACGGAGACACCTATGACTCTCCGACGAAGGCCTCCGCCGGGACGGTTGTCGGCTATGCCAGCGCAGAGTCCGGGGAAGGTGGAGGCGATGGCGGCGCAATGGCGGCGCCATCGGTTAATTCGGTGGCGGTCATGCCCGCTGGCGTCTATTCTTCCTTCGGTGTCGGTCCGGCGCAGCTCGTGAAGAGCGCAGATGGCACGCTGCTTTGGACAGATGGCAGTGGATACGAGAGGCACTACGACGCATCCGGGAAGCTCGTCGAACGCCGCTATCGCGGACTTCTCGTCGCAACATATCGTTACGACGAGAACGCGCGGTTGTCCACCATCGCCGACCGAAACGGACGCACGGTGCTCACGTTCACCTATGCCGGCGGCCTTCTCACCGAGGCGCACGATTTCACCGGCCGGTCGGTGACTTACGGATACGACTCCGCGGGGCGTCTCACGTCGGTTACCGATCCGCTGGGCACACAGACAACCTATGCCTATGGCGACACATGGGAGATTACGGAGAAGCGCACGCATATCAGCGGAACCTCACCTGACACAGATCATCGGGTTTCCATTGCGTACCAGAGCCGATCCCCTGCCACGCCGCCCGAGCTGTTGGATGCGTACAGCGACTGGATTTTCACCCCCAGGACCGTAAAGAGCATCACGCATGACACCGGCGAAAGCGAAACCTTCGTCTTCGGCAGCAATGACGGAGACCAGACCTTTTACGCGCAGGTGACGAATTCGACCGGCCAGGTGGATGAATCGGTTTTCAATGCGGCCGGTGTGCTTGTCGCAAAGCACGTCAACGGCGATCAAGTCCTGACGATGCAGGAGGACGCCACGACCCGCGTGACAACCCTCGGCGGCAACCAGAATACGACGGAGGAGTTCGATTCGCAGGGTTACCTGCTGCGCCGGACCTCGCCGGACGGCGGCGTCGAGAGTTTCGAATACGACCGCGACCTCGGCAAGCGCACTCGCTACACAGATCCTTTGGGCGTCGTCACCGCCTATTCCTACGATTCCCTCGGCAACGAACTCATTAAAACCGAGGCCGTGGGAACTTCACTCGAGCGCGTGACCACCAGTGAATATTTCCCCGGCACGACGCTCCTGAAGCGGGAGACCGATCCCTCCGGGCGTGCGCACGCCTACGAATACGATGCGGCTGATCAGGTCACCGGCATCTATGATCCCGCCAATACCGCGGACCAGGTCGCCTACACCTACGACGCCCTGGGCAATCGCCAGACCGAAACCGATGCACTGGGTCGCGTGACGACGTACCAATATGACGCTGTTGGTCACGTGACCCGGCAGATCGATCCGCTGCTGCAGGAAACGGTTTTCACCTATTCCGGCAACCGGCTGGATCAGGTCGAAACCGGGCGCACTTCAACTGCCCCGGGGCGGATTGTGCGCTTCGAATACGATTCGGCCGGGCGCAAGACCAAGGACAAGCGTGTCGCCACCGACGGCACAGAAACGATCTTCAGAACGTTCGCCTATGATGCCGACGGCCGCCTGCTTTCGGAAACCAACGCGCTAGGTCAGACAATGTCCTACACCTATGACGCTGCGGGGAATCAGTCGGGCATCACCGTGCCCGGCGCTGACGGCAGTCTTGTGTCGGCCCGGACGACCTGCGATCTTCTCCAGCGGCCGGTTGAATCCGTCGACGCCGCAGGCTCCAGGACAACCGTGCATTACGACCTGCGTGACCGCCCGATTTCCGTGACGGACGGAGTGGGAACGGCGATTGCTCGAACGACCAGCACCCGCTACGATTTGTTGGGCCGGACGCTCGAGATCGACCAGACCGACGCTCGCGAGCCGGCCCGAACCTACACAACGACGTTCGCCTACGACGTTCTGGGCCGCAGGACGTCAATCGGCGGCGACCGCGTCTATCCCGTAACCTACACCTACGATGCAGTCAGCCGTGTTTCGACGGAAACCGACGCATTGGGTCGCGTCCGTTCGTACGACTACGACACTCACGACAGGATGACTGCAGTTGGCCTGAATGGCGTGACTGTTCAATCCCGCGTCTACGATCTGGCCGGCAACTGCATCCAGATAACGGACGGCGAGGGCAACCACCGGCATTTCCATTACGATGCGCTGAACCGCCTGACCGAAAAATCGGTTCCGCTCGGCATCGGCGACGCGATTTCCGGCGATTGGTGGACAAATCCAACGTACGTCCGGCAGGCCGCAACCTACACCGCCTGGGGTGAGCCGGCGACCGTCTTGCGGTACACGACAAACGGTCCACAAATCACCGCGGCCACGACGAGCTTTACCTACGATGAATTCGGACGGAAGACCGGGCAGACTGATCCCGGAGGTCTTACGCGCATCTTCGCATCCGATGCAGCGGACAATCCGGTTGAGGTCGACTATCCTGCGGTGGCCAGCTCCGGCGAATTAAAGGGTACCTCGGAATGGCTGATTCGATCCCCGTTCAACGCCAGTATTGTCCTTGGCATGGTCGATCGGGCGGGGAACCGGACAGGGTTTGGCTACGACAAGGCCCTGCGGGTCAATTCAGAGACCAACTCGCTTGGCGGTGTGACGCAGCGCACCTTTGACGCCTTCGGTCGAGTGGCCTCCGAGACCGACCCAGCGGGCAATGCGACAGGCTACACCAACGATCTCTTCGACCAGCCTGTTCAGATCGTCTATCCCGACCACGTTGCGAGTACGCACGAACGCATCGCGACCTTCCGCTACGACAACGCCGGGAAGCTCCTCGAGAAGTCCGGCGCGGGCGACTACCCGATGACCTATGCCTACGATGCGGTGGGCAATCTCGTTTCGATGACCGACGGCAACAATCATGAGACCCGTTGGAGCTACGAGTCCCATGATCTGGTCTCGGCCAAGAGATACGCGGACGGCTCCTTCTGGAGTTACACCTACGACAACGCGGGTCGGATGATCACACGGGTGGACGCGATCGGCAGGACGACGAAGTATGGCTACGATGCCTCAGGCCTTCTCACCGGCATCACCTATCCGACCGATCCTGCGGTCGGGTTCATCTACGACCAGCAGGGCCGGCGGCTCAACATGACCGATGGAAGCGGATCCACCACGTGGACTTATGACGCGGCAGGGCGGATGGTGTCCGAAACACAGGCCCGCTCTCACCGCACCGTCAATTACAGCTACGACGCCTTCAGTAATCGGACGGGTCTCCTTGTTCAAAGCACCGGCGCCTCCGAGGCGGACTGGAGGACGGATTACGGCTACGACAACGCCGGGCGGCTGCACACGGTGCTCGACGACCGCCTTTCCGAAGGGCGTCCGTATGTCTACGCCTACGCATCAAACGCGAGTCTGGTGGAGCAAATAGAAACGCCAACAGGATTGAAAACTATAAGGAATTTCGACAACTTCGGACGAATCCAGACTGTGTCCATGCACGCCACCGGCTCCTCGCTTCTCGCTTCCTTCTCCTACACCTACGACTCCGCCGGTCAGCGCGTGACCGAAACTGCACCCGAGCGCGCCCGCGCGTTCACGTACGATGCCCTGCGCCAGCTCACGCAGTCCGCTGCAATCGCCGTGGACCCGCAGCTCGCGGCGACCGACGATTATGCCTACGACCTGATCGGCAACCGGACCCAGGTCGGGCGCGCTGTTCCCGGTGTGCCGCCCTCGACCACGGTCTATGCCACGAACACGGTCAACCAGTACACCGCGCTTACTGGAGCGACCGTGGACTCTCCCGCCTACGATTTGAACGGGAACACCGTGGCTTGTGCCAGCGCGCTCCAAAGTCCGGGCGGAGGAGGGAGCACGCTGAACCTCCGGTACGACGAGGAGAACCGCCTGGTCGAGGCGTCCAACACCGTCCACCGCAGCATGTATATCTACGATGGCCTGGGCCGCAGGGTGGAGACAGTCGATGACGATTGGTCATCGGCGATTGGCGATTGGTCATTCGCGGCGCTTCGCCGCTCGGTCTACGACGGCTGGCGTGCGATCGAGGAAACGGATGCAAACGGGGCGACGCTTCGCTCGTACACCCGCGGGCTCGATCTGTCTGGCACCTTCGAAGGCGCCGGAGGCATCGGCGGCCTGCTCGCCCTGAGCCTGCC
>PMKA01000237.1 GCA_003157575.1 Opitutia bacterium | reverse complement strand
GCCGATGGGAATCATCGAGTCGATCGCCATGATGCCGGTGAGCACCGGCTGGGAGACGGATTTGCGGACGATGATCCCGGGCGCGATCCGTTCGACCGGATAGAACTCCGTGGCGGCGAGCGGACCCTTGCCGTCGACCGGCCTGCCCAGGGCGTCGACGACTCGCCCAAGGAGTGATTTGCCCACGGGCACCGAGAGCAGCTTGCCGGTTGTGGACACCTCGTCGCCCTCGCGCAGGGCGGAGACGTCGCCCAGGACCACGCAGCCGACCTCGTCCTCCTCCAGGTTGAGCGCGATCCCGATGGCGTTGCCGGGGAACTGGACCATCTCGTTATACATCACGTCGGAGAGTCCGTCGACCTTTGCGACGCCGTCAGCCACGGAGCGGATGGTTCCTGTGTTCTTCTTAACCGCCTTGGAGGACAACTGGGCGATCTGCTGTTCGATTTGTTCGGTGATAAGGCTCATGAGGGCGGGACGCTTTGGAGGATGAAAGTGGCCGGGAACCGGCGGACAGGGCTAGTCCGACAATTCGGCGAGCTGGCTGGCAATGGAGGATTCGTAAAGATCGTCGCCGATGCGGATGCGCATGCCGGCGATGAGATCTGGATTGGGACGGGCCGACGCCGTGATCGGCCGCTGGTATTTGCGGGTGAATGCGGCTTCGATGGAACGGAGGATGCCGGCGTCGATCGCCCCGCCGTGCTCGACGACCGCGGAATTCCTCGCGAGCTGCGTCACGATCAGGCGTTGGTAATTGCGGAGGACCGCCAGCGGCTGCCGCGGGGGTTGTTTGGCGAGATGGGCCAGCACAGCCGACACCCGCTCGCCCGAGACCTGCCCGTCGGCGAGGCTGAGGTGGAAGAGCTGCCGGGCGAATTGCTGTGATTGTTTGCTGGCGCGCATCCGGGATAAAAGGCTGAAGGACTGAGGGCAGAAAGGGTTGAAGAACTGAAAGCGAAGAAGCTGAAATGCGGTGACTGATATCGGTTTGAGAAGATTGGCGGATACTTGGGAACCTGAGGAATCGATGTAGGGTCGCCGCCGTTCTGACGGATTCGACAAGCTCACCGCAGGCAAGCTCAGTGCCCTGAGCGGGTCGAGGGGTTTGTCGGCGGACCATTCTGTATCGTTTCAGCCTTTCAGCGTTTCAGGTTTTCAGCCTTTTATTTCTGTGAGCTCGCGGGCGGCGGCGGCGGTGTAGCGGGAACGCTCGGCCTCGCTCAGCTCCTTGGAGAGAACGCGCTGGGTCGTGGCGACAACCAGCCGGGCGACCTCGGTTCGGGCCTCTTCCAACAGCCGTTTTTGCTCGAGCTCCATTGCCTGCCGGGCCTTGACGATCAGGTCCTCGGCGCGGGCCGCGGCTTCCTTCTGCTGGCGGTCAGCCAGCTCCTTGGCTGTCTTGCGCGCCTCGTCGATGAACCGTGCGCCCTCGGCCTGGGCCTGCTTGATGAGGGCCGCGCCATCCTGTTGGGCCTTTTCGAGCGCGGCGGCGGTGGCCGCTGCGTTTTTGAGGCCCTCGGCAATGCGGGCGTTGCGCTCGTCAAGCGTTGCGAGGATGGGCTTGATCGCGAATTGATAAAACACGCCGGCAAGCACGGCGAAGCTGATGAACTGCCAGATCACGTATTGCCACTCGACGTCAAAGTGACGGAGGAGATCGGCGGGACCGCCGGAAGGGGCGACGTTGGCCTCGGCGGCAGAAGCAGCGGCAAGGACGAGTGCGTACATGGCAGGAGAAGAAGTTGCAGCGCCGCCGGATCGAAATCCGGCCGGCGCCAGAAGACGGACAAATGACTTCCTTACTTGAGGAAGAGCAGGGCGAGAATGCCGATACCTTCAGCGAGGGCCATCGCGAGAATCGACTGGACGAGAACCTTGCCCGACGCGCCGGGGTTGCGGCCGACAGCTTCGACGGCGCGGAAGCCGATGAGACCTACGCCGAGCGCGGCGGCAAAAAGGGCCATGCCTTGTGCGATATTACCGTTCATGTGATGATGTTGGAGTCGAGGGTTGGATCGTTATTGGTGGTCACGGCCGTGCACGTTTTGGTTGTACATGCTCCCGGTCGGGAAAGTGTCGTTGAAAAGAACTCAGTGGGCAGCCTCCCCGGCGTCGGAGTGACCGCCTTCGGCATGCTCCTCTCCATGGTTGCAGACCAGACCGATATAGACGGATGTCAGCAGGGTGAAAACGAAGGCCTGAACCAGGCCGACGAGAATCTCCAGGAAGTAAAAGAGCGTGAAATAGGATGTGTTGTGGAGGAGGCTTTCACCGCCGAACACGTTGCCGAAAAGACGCACTGAGAGAGTGATGGGGCGGATGCAAATTGAAACCACCTCGATCACGCCGACCACGAGAAAGACAAGGGAAAGGCCCCAATACATCGCAGCCGGAAGCTCCTTTTTATCCGCCTTGTTGCCAAAAAGCTCGAATAGAAAATGGCGGGGCCCGGCGTACTTCATGACGATGACGAACCAGGCCACAAAGGAAGTAAGAGCGAGCGCGATAGTCCCGTTCAGATCTGAGGTGTGCGGCCGGATCCACGGGATGAATCCAACCTGTTCACCGGTGGCGGCATCGACCTGCGCCCACCCGACAGTTCCGACGAACGGGAAAAGCCCGCTCCAGTTTTGCACCAGAATGAAAACGAAGAAGCAGATCAGCAACGGAAACGCGACCGGCATGGCCTTCGGGCCCACAATGGGCTCAAAAATCTCCCTGAGGCTTTCGATCAGCGCTTCCACTACCGCCTGACCGCGGCGCGGGATGATCTGAGGCCGGCCGACGAGCCAACGGACGAAAAGAATCAGCAGCAGCGTCACCATCCAGCTGGTCGCCATCGCATTGGTGACAGGCAGCGGGCCGATATCGAACAGAACCTGGGCTTTGGGGGAAACCCCGCTCCCCTCTGCAAACGCCGACACGCCGGACCCGAGGATCAAACCAAGGAGAACCAGTTTTCTAGCGAAAGAATTCGTATGGGATGCGCTGGGCAATGGATTCAAAAGGCTTATTGTAAGGCAAACGCTTCGACAAGCGTCAACCTTTGAAACCAAACGTCGGCCGATCCGGTGCAAACATAAGCCCTTGTGTTGCGGAAGGGCCGGATTTTTCATGGACGACGCCGGAACTGAAGTAGCGAGCAGGGCCGAACCACAGATTATCCAGACTGCGCGGAGGACGACGTCCGACAGGCTGCCAGCGAATGATAGACCGGGGCGCGCGCCTGGAAAATAGTCAGATGCTCGAAGGGAAAGGTGTTGTCGGGCAGCAACCGCCACTCCGGATGAACGGCAACGATCTCTCGCACCTCGTCGAAGTACGGCTTGTAGTCGGTGCGAAAGAAGAGGCGGCTCCCCTTCCCCGCTCGGGCGCCGAGCTCGATCAGGAAATCCGCCTGGATCAGACGGTTCTTGTGATGGCGTTTCTTGGGCCAGGGGTCCGGAAACAGGATGTAGATGTCCGAAAGCACGCAGCCGGCGGGCAGTTCGAGGAGAAAATTCCGGGCATCGCAGCGCAGAAAGTGCAGGTTTGACAGGTTCGCACGGTCCCTTTTTCGAAGAGCCTTGTCGGTCCGCTCCAGCCGGAGATCGATGCCGACGCAGAGCTGTTCCGGATGCGCAGAGGCGTAGGCCGTCAGGAAATGCCCGTTGCCGCAACCGATCTCAAGAACCAGCGGCTTCCCGGGAGCCGGCAGGATCGCGCGGAAATCCGAGCGCAGACTGGCGCGCCTTTCGGCCTGGATGGCGTCAAAGATTTCGCGTGGCATGGGAAGGGAAAGGGCTGAAGGGCTAAAGGGCTGAAAACTGAAAGACTGAACCGAGATTCCGCAATTGAGGCGACATCCACTCGCTCACGCTCGCAGNNCTGAAGGACTGAAAGGCTGAAGGGCTGAAGGGCTGAAAACGGAAAGACTCAAGGCTGAAAACGGCGGGACGCCAAAACCTGCGCATGCCTGCGCTCAGCCTTTCGCGTTCAACCCTTCAGGATTTCAGCTTTTCTCCTCGCCGCCCTGCTGCGGAACGGTGAAATAGAATGCCGCACCTTTGCCCGGCTCGCTTTCGGCCCAAACCCGGCCGCCATGCAGTTGCACAATGTGTTTCACGATGCTCAATCCGAGGCCGGTGCCGCCCTTTTCCCGCGAGCGCCCCTTGTCGACGCGGTAGAACCGCTCGAAAAGATGAGGAAGGTCCGCTGCGGGAATTCCCGGCCCGTTGTCCCGGATGCAGACTTCGGCCTCCCCATTCTTCAAACGCGCATTCACTTCGATCTGCGATCCGCGCGGCGTGTACTTGAGCGCGTTGTCGAGCAGGTTTTCGCAGACCTGCGTGACCTTCAACGGATCGAGCAAAAGCCGGCCGATCGCCGGATCGACCGTCAGCGAGATCCGATGTTCGCGCGCGGCGGGGCGTCCGCGGATATCTTCGACCAGGCCGCCCAGAAGTTCGGCCAGCGAGGCGGACTCCCGGTGCAATCCGGGGTTGACGGATTCAAGCCGCGAAAGGGCGAGCAGGTCCTCAAGCAGGGAATGGAGCCTCTCGGCGTGTCGCTGGATCGTGTGCAGAAACCGGTCGCGGTCTTCGAGCGGCATGTCCCGGTGGCCGTCCACGAGCGTCTCCACGTAGCCCTTGATGATGCTGAGCGGCGTGCGCAGCTCGTGGGAGACGTTGGCAACGAAGTCTTTCCGGATGGATTCGAGTTTCTTCTGTCTGGTGATGTCGTGGAGGACAAACAGCGCCCATGGGCCGGCATTCCCGTCGTGCGGCGTCACCAGCGTGCCCGTGACCTCGACCCAGATCGAATGGTCGCCGTCGATAAACTCTATCTCGTGCTGGGGAGCGTTTTTCCCCGCCCGCACCTCGCCCACATATCCGAGAAACGCCGCGCTGTGCAGGACGAGTTCGAGGCGCTGGTTGAGGACGTTTTTCGCACGGGGAAAGATCGCCTGGAACGCCTGGTTGGCGAGAAGGACACGGTTCCCGTCATCCACCAGGAGGACGCCTTCCTGCAGGCTGCCGAGCGTGGCTTCAAGCTGTCCAACCTGGCTGGAGCTGGCCTTCCGGAGTTGTTGCGCCTCGGCAATGAGTTCGTTGGCCGCCAGGCGCAACCGGTCCCAACGGCGGTCAAGCGCCGCGCGGTCGCCATTAAGCGGTTTCCTCTCGCGGATCGCCTGATCGAGGCGCCGGAGAGCCCGCCGATCCCGAAGCACCCGCCACAAGGCAAGAACAAGGGCGGTGGAAAGCACCGCGATGATAAGGGCGCTCATGCTTCGGCACCGCGATCCGCGATCCGGTATCCAACGCCGCGGATTGTCTCGATCAATTCCGCCTCCTCCCCGAGCTTTTCGCGCAGACGGCGGACATGGGTGTCGACCGTGCGGGTCTCGATCTCGGTCTCGTAATTCCAGACGTTGATAAGGAGGTGTTCACGGGTCTGCACCCTGCCCCGCCGCTCCATGAGCAGCTGGAGCAGCTTGAACTCGGTGGCGGTGAGTTCAAGCACCCGGCCGCGGACCGTCGCCTCATGCCGGTCGACATCGAGTACGACCCGGCCGATCTGAAGACGTTTGACGTCGGCCGTCCCAACGTTGGAAACCCGGCGGAGCACGGATTGAACACGAAGCACTAACTCTTTCGTACTAAACGGTTTACAAATATAGTCATCGCATCCCGTCTCGAATCCGTTGATGCGGTCCGCTTCCTCGGTCCTGGCAGTCAGGAAAATGATTGGCACGCGCGCCAGGCGGGGATCCGCGCGGAGGATTCGGCAGAGTTGGATGCCGTTCAAATCGGGCATCATGATGTCGAGGATGATCAGGTCGGGGAGGAGCGAGCGGGCGGTCGCAATGCTGTCCGTGGAGTTGTTCTCGGTGGTCACCTCGTAGCCTTTTGCCTTGAGGTGATAGGATACGAGATCGGCGACATCGGGTTCGTCGTCAACAACCAGAATCTTCCTTGGCCGTTGTTCGGGCATCCGGGAAAAAATAGAACGCCCCGGCGGGGATGGCCAGTGGATTTCGATCCGTCACCAGATTGTCACAACTGAACGCCCGGCGCGCGCCGTCCCCTCCCCACCCTGTTGGCAGCCGCCCATCGGACCCGCGGGCCTTTAGGCTGAAAAATGCCTACGGAATACGTCCGGCCTGGATCAGGACGAGCAGGATGCTGATGTCGGCGGGATTCACGCCGCTGATGCGGCCCGCCTGGCCAAGAGTACCAGGCTGGATCTTCCCAAGCTTCAACGCGCTCTCCCGGCGCAGCCCCGGAATGGCCAGATAGTCGATCCCGGCCGGGATGCGGACCCGCTCGACGTCGCGCATTCTTTCGATCTGCCGGAGCTCTCGCTCGAGATAACCGCGGTACAGGACCCGGTAAAGGACCTCGTCGCGGACCGCCTTCGTCTCCGCCAAAAACTCAGCAGGCAGCGAGGCTTCTATCGCCCCCCGCCGCAGCCGTTCGCCCCAACTTCCCCCCCCTTCAGGAGAAGACTCAAGCCGGCCGGTCCATTGTTCAATCTGTGTCTTCTTCGCCAAAATCTTTTGTATTCTGCTGTTTGTTAACAGCTTAAGATTCTCCGCATGCGCCAGCATCCTAAGCTCTGCGCTTCCATGATTGAATAGAAGCCGATATTCCGCGCGGCTCGTAAACATCCGGTAGGGCTCCGATGTTCCCTTCGTCACGAGATCATCGATCATCACACCGATATACCCTTCGTCCCTGCCGATGACAAGCGGCGGTCCTCCCCTCACCTTCTGGACGGCGTTCACCCCAGCGACCAAACCCTGGCCGGCGGCCTCCTCGTAGCCCGACGTACCATTGATCTGGCCGGCCAGAAACAGCCCTTCGAGCTTCTTCGACTCCAAGGAGGGATAGAGCTGTGTCGGCGGCGCAAAATCATATTCCACCGCATAAGCCGGACGTTGGAGCAGGGCGTGCTCCAAACCTGGTATGCTGTGAACCATCTCAACCTGAACCTCAAAAGGGAGACTCGTTGAAAGACCGTTCACATAGTATTCATTCGTGCTTCTGCCTTCAGGTTCGAGAAAAAGGATATGCCGGGGTTTGTCGGCGAAACGAACGAACTTGTCCTCAATGCTCGGGCAGTATCTCGGCCCGACTCCCTTGATCTCTCCGCTGTACATCGCCGAACGGTGAAGATTGCTTCGGACGATCTCGCGTGTCCGGTCCGAGGTGTAGGTTATCCAACATGACATTTGCTCGGTGCCAGGCGGCCATCCGAGACGGCGTTCTCCCAATTGTTCCACGTGGAACAATTCCCCGGAATGCCGCGTGTCGTGAAACGCAAACAGGGTGGGGACCGCGTCGCCCTTCTGCTCCTCCATCTTCCCGAAATCGATACTCCTCCCTAGAAGCCGCGCTGGCGTGCCCGTCTTCAGGCGCGCGAGCTCGATTCCCGCCTCCATAAGGCTCGCCGAAAGCGTCTTCGCGCTAAAGTCTCCAAGGCGGCCGCCTTCGTTCTTGTTCTGCCCGATGTGCATCAGGCCTCGCAAAAATGTCCCCGTCGTGATCACGACGGTCCTTCCGGCAAACTCCACATCGATATTCGTCCGACAGCCGGTAACCTTTCCGTCCGCCATGGTCAGTCCAGTGACCGTCGCCTGAAACAACTGAAGATTCTCCTGGAGCTCCAGGGTGTGTTTCAGACGAAACTGATACGCCTTCTTGTCGCATTGCGCACGGGGCGACTGGACGGCCGGCCCCTTCGACTCGTTCAGCAAACGGAACTGGATCGCCGTGACATCCGTGTTGATCGCCATCTCTCCACCGAGCGCGTCGATCTCCCGCACGATCTGTCCCTTGGCCTGGCCTCCGATTGCCGGATTGCAGCTCATCTGCGCGATCGTATCGAGATTCCCTGTCAGGAGCAGGGTGGAGGCCCCCATCCGCGCGGCCGCAAGCGCAGCCTCGACGCCGGCATGGCCGGCGCCACAAACGATTACGTCGAACGGTAAACTGTTGTATAACAAGTGTTTGTTAGGTCTTTCTCCAGGTTTGATCAAGAAACCCAAAAGCGCCTGGCGCGCTATTTTCCGATGCAAAAGTTCGCGAAGATCCTGTCCAGTATCCGCTCGTTGTCGATTCGCCCGGCGATCTCCCCGAACGCGTCCAGGGCGCCGCGGAGGTCGCTCGCGAGCAATTCGGCCGGGGTGCGTCCGGACAGCTTGAGCGCCGCCGACCGGAGCTGTTCCGTGGCCGCCCGCAGGGCCGTTGCGTGGCGCGCGTTGATGGTCACGAGGTCCCCGCCGCGGTCCCGGCGGAACGACTCGGCGTGGCGGACGATCGCGGCCACGAGCGCGTCCTCTCCGGCGCCGGTGAGCGCGGACACCCGGACCACGGGCAGGCCGGGGGGCCCGGCAGGATCCCCCCCGGGGGACGGTAGGTCGGTCTTGTTGACGATCACAAGGGCGTTCTCCGGCGACAGGCGCTCCAGGATCTCCGGGGGCAGCTCCGGCGCCGGCCGCGTGGCGTCGAGAACGAGCAGGAGGAGGTCCGCCTCGGCCGCGCGCGCGAGGGTCTGCTCCATGCCGCGCCTCTCCAGCGGGGTGGGGGAGGGATTCAGGCCGGCGGTATCCACTAGTCTGATACAGTGGGGGCCGAGC
>PMKA01000347.1 GCA_003157575.1 Opitutia bacterium | reverse complement strand
CCTGATCGGCGATCCGGCGCAGATTGACAACCCCTATGTCGATGCGCGCAGCAACGGCCTCGTTTACTGCCACAATCGGATGAGGGGTCAGGCCATCGCCGCGCACGTCAAATTGACCAAGGGCGAACGCTCGAAGCTGGCGGAACTCGCGGCGGATCTGCTCTGACGGCTTGTCGCCAGGGCGCTCCCGACCGTCAGAATCCAATGGCGGTTGCCATTGGCCGTGAAGACGGACGGGAGGAGCAACCGTTCACGATCGTAGGCAGCGTCCTGCTGTTTGTCGTGGCAGCGGGGTTCCGGCAGGTTCACGCCCTCTTTTGCCTCGCCCTCAGCTCCTGCGCTCCCCTTTAATTTCGGGCTTCGGCCGCGGCAATGCCCGGCTGTTTCTCCCAATCCAGCTCTTCACTCTACAATGAATTTCGGCTATTTCGACGACGCCGCCAAAGAANNCACCCGCCCGGACACGCCGCGTCCGTGGAGCAATTACCTCGGGTCGATCGAGTACGGTGCGATCATCACGAACAACGCCGGCGGCTACGGATTCTACCGCAGCGCCCTCAACAGCCGGTTCCTGCGCATCCGTTCGAATTCGGTGCCAATGGACCAGCCGGGGCGGTATTTCTACCTTCGGGACGAGGCGAACGGCGACTATTGGAGCTCTTCCTGGCAGCCGGTCGGCAAGCCTCTGAACCGCTACAAGAGCACGTGCCGCCACGGCACGGCCTATACAGTCATCACCTCGCGTTATTCCGGCATTGCAACGGAATCGACGTACTTCGTGCCGATGGGGCAGTTGTTTGAATACTGGCGCCTGAAGGTGACGAACAAGACGAAGCGGGAGCGGAAGCTCTCAGTCTTCACCTATTGCGAGTTCGCGAGCTGTTGGAACATGCCCAACGACCTCTCGAACCTGCAGTACTCCCAGTTCATCATCAAGGCGGACATGGTCGACGGGATCCTGGGCATGGCCTCCCATCCCTACGTCAAGTTCGATCCGGAGCATCTTGATGAGTGCGGCCGGACGTGGATGGCGCTGACCGGCGCCCCGGTGGACGGGTTCGAGACGGTCCGGGAAAATTTCTTCGGCGACGTCTACCGGACGTATGCCAACCCCCGGGCGGTCGCCGAGGGAAAGTGTTCGAATTTCCTGGCGGAGGGTGAAAACGGTTGCGGGACGTTCCGGGCCGGCCTGGTGCTGGCGCCCGGCGAAAGCCGCGAGATCATCGTGATGCTGGGAATGGGCACGCCGCAATCCCATGGGAAGGCCGCAGTCGCCCAGTTCGGAAATCCCGAACGCTGCGCGGCCGAGCTCGACGCTGTCAAACGCCACTGGCACGGCCTGCTCGACGCAGTGAAGGTCAAGACCCCCGATCCGGACTTCGATCACATGGCCAACGTGTGGGGCGGTTACAATTCGCTCATCACGTACGCCTGGTCGCGGCACGCGTCGATGGTCTACAACGGCGAGCGCGACGGACTTGGATTCCGCGACACCGTGCAGGATTTCCTGGGCGTCATGCCGCTGATGAAGGAGAAGATCCGCGAGCGGCTGGAGCTCATGCTGACGGGACAGGTCGCCGTGGGAGGCGCCATGCCGGTGGTGAAAAGCTTCGGCCACCGTCCGGGTCGCGAGAAGACGCCGCAGCCCGAGGAGTTTCGTTCCGATGACTGTCTTTGGTTTTTCAACGCGGTTCCGGATTATGTCGCCGAAACCGGCGAACTCGAATTCTACCGGAAGGTGCTGCCGTACGCCGACGATGGGGAGGCCACGGTCCTGGGCCATCTGCGGCGCGCGCTGGAGTTCAACATCGAGCGTTCCGGCCGCAACGGCCTGCCCTGCGGCCTGCACGCGGACTGGAACGATTGCGTGAAGATGGGCTACAGCGGGGAGTCGGTCATGGTGGCCTTCCAGCTGCGCTACGGTCTCGATGTCTACGCGAAGATCGCGGACCGGCTCGGCCTGCCCGACGAAGCCGCGTGGGCCCGCGCCGCGCTCGTGAAGCTCGATGCGAACATCCAGGCGGGGGCATGGGACGGCGAGTGGTTCCTGTGGGCGATCGGTGCCGACGGCCATCGCTACGGATCGAAGCAGGAGGAGGAGGGACAGATTTACATCAACACGCAGGTCTGGGCGGTCCTGAGCGGCGCAGCCACCGCGGCACAGGGCCGGAGCGCAATGGACGCCCTCAGACAGCGCCTCGCGACGCCCTACGGAATCATGCTCAGCGCGCCGCCGTTCACGAACACTCCGAAGACGGTCATGGGCGGCGTGGTCTACAACCATGGCATCAAGGAAAATGCCGGCATCTTCTGCCACACCCAGAGCTGGGCGGTGATCGCGGAGGTCCTTCTCGGCAACGGCGACCTGGCTTACGAGTATTACCGGGCGTTCATGCCGTCCGCCTACAACGACAGGGCCGAATTGCGCGAAAGCGAGCCCTACGTCCACTGCCAGACGACCTATGCCCCCTGCAATCGCAACGCCGGCAAATCCCGCGTGCCCTGGCTGAGCGGAACCGTGTCGTGGAGCCACCACACGGCGTTCCAATGGATTCTGGGCGTGCGTCCCGAGATCGACGGCCTACGCATCGACCCCTGCATCCCGAAGAGCTGGCCGGGCTACACCATGAACCGCAGCTTCCGCGGCAGGACGTTGAAGATCGAGGTTCGGAACCCGGACGGCGTCTCGAAAGGCGTGAAGAGCCTGACCGTCGACGGCAGGAGCGTCGACGGCGGCTTCATCCCGCTCGACCAGCTCCGCGACGGCGGCAAGATCGTGGCGATTCTCGGTTAACGGTGCTTCTCATCCATGTGGACCAAACCTTATGGAACGACGGGAGTGGACGTCTCGGTGATCGGGTTCGGCGGGATGCGTTTCGCCCATCCGGCCGACATCGACGGATCGGCCGCGGTCGTGCGCTACGCGCATTCGCGGGGGATCAATTACTTCGACACCGCCCCGTTCTATTGTGACGACAGGAGCGAGGAGATCATGGGCGCGGCGTTTCGCACGATGCCGCGCGGGTCGTTCTATGTCTCCACCAAGTGCGGCTCCGCAGACGGCGGCGAACTCCGGGCGAGCCTCGAACGGTCGCTCGGACGCCTGCAGACGGGCTGGATCGATTTCTTCCACATCTGGTGCCTGCTGCGTCCCGACCAGCTCGAGGAGCGGATCCGCAAGGGGGCCATCGCCGCAGCCCAGAAGGCGAAGGAGGAGGGCCTCATCAAACACCTGGTCGTCTCCTCGCACCTCGGCGGCGAGGACAATGCCGCGGTGCTGGACTCCGGTCTCTTCGAGGGCATTACGATCGGCTACAACGCGCTGAATTTCCCGTTTCGGGCGAAGACCCTGGACGCCGCCGCGCGGCACAACGTGGGCGTCGTCACCATGAATCCGCTCGGCGGCGGATTGATCCCGCGCAACGCCGAACGCCTGGCGTTTCTCAAGGGCCCGCAGGACCGCGACGTCGTGCAGGCTGCTCTGCGGTTCAACGTCTCGCACCCGGCGATCACCGCGGCGCTGGTCGGATTCTCCAGCGAACGCGAGGTGGATGAAGCCCTGGCGGCGGTCGAGAATTTCAAGCCCTATCCGGCCGAGCACATCGAGCGCGTGAAGGCCGGCATCGCCGGGAGCTTTGACGGGTTCTGCACCGGTTGCGGCTACTGCCTGCCGTGTCCCGAGGAGGTGCAGATTCCGAAGATGATGGACGCCTTCAATTCGAAGATCCTCGAGGGCAGCGATGCCGCCATCGTCGACCGCCTGAAATGGCATTGGGGGCTGACTCCGGCCGCGGCCGCGGCGTGCATCGAATGCGGCGCATGCGAGAGCGCCTGCACGCAGCATCTGCCGATCCGGGAGCGCCTGAAGGCAATCGCGGCGCTGGCGGGAACGTAACGCCGCAGCTGCTTACGGTGCCGCCGCCGTTTCGACGGACAATCGTCAGCCGGGCAACGGTCCGCCGGCGAGCGGCGACCCTACGTCGACTGCATGAGCGCGGCTGCGACTGGCGCCACCTGCCGCAAAATCCCATTTCCGCAACCGCGGCATTGCCTCGGGGCGGCCGCCTTGCTCAGATCGTCTCCACCTCATGAACTACGGACACTTTGACGATGCAGCCCGGGAGTATGTCATCACGCGCCCCGACACGCCGCGGGCCTGGTCCAACTATCTCGGCTCCCGCCGCTACGGCGCCATCATCACCAACAACGCCGGCGGCTACAGCTTCACGCGCTCGCCCGCCTCGGGGCGTTTCCTGAGGCACCGCTACAACTCCGTGCCGATGGACATGCCGGGCCGCCAGTTCTACCTGCGCGACCGGGAGAGCGGCGACTTCTGGTCGGCCGCCTGGCAGCCGGTCGGCAAGCCGCTCGACGAGTACAGGACGACGACGCGCTTCGGCCTCGGCTATGCGGTGATCGAGAGCGAGTGGCGCGGTATCCAAACGGCTGCGACGTATTTTGTTCCGCTTGACCAGGACTTCGAGTACTGGCGGCTGACGGTGACGAACACCGGCGACCGCCCGCGGCGGCTCAGCGTCTTTTCGTTCTGCGAGTTCACCACCGAGTGGAGCCTTCTGCAGGACACCCTGAACCTGCAGTACGCCCAGTACATCTCGGAGGCGTCATGGAAGGACGGATGCATCCTGGCCTCGTCGTGCGCGCGGCTTCCGGAGGACCCGGGGAATTTCGCCAACTGGGACCAGTCGCGGTGGTGGTGGATGACGCAGATCGGCGGCGAGATCGCCGGCCACGATTGCGACCGCGAGAAATTCCTCGGCGTTTACCGCAGCTTCGACCGGCCCGAGGCGGTTGAACGGGGCGCCTGCGGCAACAGCGAGCATTTCTCCGACAACGGCTGTGGCGCGATCCAGAGCAATCTCGAACTGGCGCCCGGCGAGACGGCCGAGGTTCTCGTGCTCCTCGGCATCGGCCAGGCCGCCGCCGCCCGGCAAGTTCGCAAGAAATTCGGCAACGCCGCCGCCTGCGAGCAGGAGCTCACGAAGCTCAAGACCCACTGGCACGGACTCCTCGACTCGCTGCAGGTCAAGACCCCCGACGCGGACTTCGACCACATGACCAACGTCTGGGGCGC